>NZ_JBANAZ010000004.1:0-256373 GCF_059803455.1 Bradyrhizobium sp. UFLA05-108
AGCCAGCATGGTGAATCAGAAACAAGCTGATTTGGGAATCCCAAATCGATTCAACCTAACCCCATCCCGCTTTAGTTCTCGTGTCCCGGACGCGGTGCTGCGCTTAGCGCTGCTCCGCAGAGCCGGGACCCAGATGGGCAACAGGCTGCGCTTTGGCAAGTGGGCCCCGGCTCAGCACCGCATCACTTCGTGCTGCGCTGCGTCCGGGGCACGAGACCACCCTAGCTCCTCGGCGCCTGCTTTTCGGACGCGGTGGCGGGCTTGCCCTTGGCGCCACCGTTCACCACCCGCACCTGGTCGCCGTCGGCGAGGCCGTCGGGCGGCGCGGTGATGACGCGGTCGTCGGGAGCCATGCCGGAGGCGATCTCGATCTCGCGGCCGAGATCGCGCGCGATGGTCACGGTCTTGAACGCCACCTTGTCGTCGGGCGTGACGGTCGCGACGCGCAGGCCGCTGCCGTTGAAGATCAGGGCGCTTGCGGGAATGCTGAGCGGCGCGGAATCACGCTGCAAGTGCAGCTTCACGCTGGCATAGCCGCCGGGCATCAGCTCGCCGCTGGAATTGTCGAGCCCAAGCTGCATGCGCGTGGTGCCCGAGGAGACGTCGACGGCCTGCGAGGAGGCTTCAACCGTCGCCGGGAAGGTCCGGTTCGGATACTCCGGCAGCGTGATACTGGCCTTGGCGCCGATCTTGATCGCCGGCACATAATTCTGCGGCACGCTGACGTAAACGCGCAGCTTGGTGATGTCTGAGATCACGAACATCGAAGGGCCCGAGCCGCCGCCCGCATTGATCAACGCGCCGACATCGGTGTCTCGTGCAGTGACGACCCCGTCGAAAGGCGCAGTAATCTTCTTGTAGCCGGCGAGCGCCTCGAGGCGCTCGACATTGGCCTGGCCCGAATTGACGGCAGCCTTCTTGTTGGAAAGATCGGCGGTGCGCTCGTCGATCTCCTGGGCGGAGACGAAGTTGGAGGCGACCAGCGTCTTGCGCCGGTTCAAGGTCGCTTCCGAGAGCCTCGCGCTCGCCTGCTGGCTGGCGAGATCCGCGCGGGCTTGCAGGAGTTGCTGGTCGAGGTCGGGCGCCTCGATCTCGGCGATCACCTGCCCTGCCTTGACGCGAGTGCCGATGTCGGCGCTCCAGCTCTTCAGATAGCCCGAGACGCGGGCGAAGATCGGCGCGCGGTAGTAGGCTTCCAGCCGGCCCGGCAGGTCGATGGTGGCGTTGAGTACCTTGGCGTTGGGTAGCGTCACCGCGACACTTGGAATGGCCTGGTCGTCAGTCCACTGCTTCAGCTTCGAGCCCTGCTCCTCGCGGGCGCGGATACCAGTGCCGACGACGAGACCCGCCGCGATCAGCGCCACGACGCCAAATATGCCCAGTTTCCGGCGCGACACCGGCGAGCGGGGTTCAGTGGACGGCATGCGGCTTCTCCGGTGAGGCAGCGGCGGCGGCCTTGGCGCCTTGTTTCTTGTGTACCATACTAAAGACCACGGGAACAAACATCAGCGTGGCGAAGGTCGCGAAGATCAGGCCGCCGATCACGGCGCGCCCGAGCGGTGCGTTCTGCTCGCCGCCCTCCCCCAGCCCCAACGCCATCGGCGCCATGCCGATGATCATGGCGAGC
The DNA here is from genome assembly GCF_059803455.1 of Bradyrhizobium sp. UFLA05-108. Classification (NCBI taxonomy): domain Bacteria; kingdom Pseudomonadati; phylum Pseudomonadota; class Alphaproteobacteria; order Hyphomicrobiales; family Nitrobacteraceae; genus Bradyrhizobium; species Bradyrhizobium sp. UFLA05-108. The sequence continues at coordinate 1,628 of NZ_JBANAZ010000004.1, forward strand.
GCCGTCATCAGAACCGGGCGGAACCGGACAAAGCCGGCTTCCAGCGCCGCTGCGACGGGATCGCCGAGCTCTTCGTAGCGCTCGCGGGCAAACGAGATGACGAGCACGCTGTTCGCCGTCGCCACGCCCATGCACATGATGGCGCCCGTCAGCGCAGGCACCGACAGCGTCGTCTCGCTCGTGAACAGCATCCAGACGATACCAGCGAGCGCCGCCGGCAGCGCGGTGACGATCACGAACGGGTCGGACCAGGATTGGAAGTTCACGACGATCAGGAAATAGATCAGCACCACGGCCGCCAACAGGCCGAACAGCAGCCCGGCAAAGGCGCTGTTCATGGTCTGCACCTGGCCGAGCAGCACGACGGAAGACCCCTTCGGCACCTCCTTGGCGGTATCGGCGATCACCTGGCGGATATCGGTTGCAACCGCGCCGAGGTCGCGGCCTTGCGTGGTCGCAAAGATCTGCACCAGCGACTGGATGTCGTATTGCGACACCACCGCGCTCGATGTCGAGCGCTTGATGTCGGCGATGCCGCCGAGGATCGGCGACTGTGAATTTCCGGCAGCCGTGATCGGCAGCGTCTGGAGGGCACTCAGAGAATCGATCTGATACTGCGGCGTCTGCATCACGATGGAATAGGACACGCCGTTGTCGGGGTTGAGGTAGTAGGTCGGCGCGACCTGCGAGGAGCCGGCGAGGTTGACCACGAGGCTGTTGGTGACGTCGCGCTCGGTCAGGCCGACATATTGCGCGCGGGTGCGGTCGACGTCGATGTTGAAGGTCGGGTTGTTCGGCGACTGCTGGATGCGCGCATCCGCCACGCCGGGAATGCGGCGAACCCTGGCAAGCAGCTTGTTGGCGTAAGCGAAGTTCGCTTCGAGATTGGCGCCACGGATCTGCAAATCGATCGGCGCCGGAGCGCCGAAGTTCAGGATCTGGCTGACGATGTCGGCCGGCAGGAAAGCGAAGCTGACGCCTGGGAACAGACGTGGCAATTGCTCGCGCAGCACACGCACATGTTCCTCGGTCGGCTTGTGACCCTCCTTCAGCTTGATCTGGATGTCGCCATCCTGCGGGCCGATCACGCCGGTGTTGTTGTAGGTCATGTTGATGCCGGAGATCGGCATGCCGATGTTGTCGGTCAGCGTCTCGATCTCACCCGGGATCAGCTTGCGAATCGCCTTCTGCACGTCGGCGAGCTGGTTGGCGGTCTCCTCGACGCGGGTGCCGACCTGGGTGCGGACATGCATCAGGATATTGCCGGCATCGACCGCGGGGAAGAAGTTGCGTCCCAGGAATGGTACCAGTGCGAATGACGCGCCGATCACGCAGAGGAAGCCGATCACGAACACCGCGCGATGCGCGAGCGCGAGCGACAGCAGGCCGCGATAGCCGCCGCGGATGCGCTCGAACCGTGCCTCGAAACCACGCTGAAACCAGACGAGCGGATTGCGCGACTTCGGCTGCGCTCCGTCGTGATGGACATGCGCCTGCAACAGATAGTTCGCCATGGTCGGCACCAGCGTGCGCGACAGGATGAATGACCAGATCATCGCGAACATCACGGCTTCGGCCATCGGCACGAACAGGAAGCGCGCGACACCGGTGAGGAAGAACATCGGCACGAACACGATGCAGATGCAGAGCAGCGAGACGAAGGCCGGCGTCACGATCTGGTTGGCGCCGTCGAGGATCGACTGCTCGACCGGCTTGCCCTGCTCCAGATGATAGTTGATGTTCTCGATCGTCACGGTGGCGTCGTCGACGAGAATACCGACCGCAAGCGCGAGACCGCCGAGCGTCATGATATTGAGCGTCTCGCCGATCGCCGAGAGCATGATGATGGCGCCGAGCACCGAGAGCGGGATCGAGACCGCGATGATCACGGTCGAGCGCCAGCTTCCGAGGAAGAGGAGAATCATCACGCTGGTCAGCAGCGCCGCGATCACGCCCTCGAAGGCGACGCCCTCGATCGCGCCGCGGACGAACACCGACTGGTCGCCGATGAAGCCGATCTTCAGCGCATCCGGCAACTGGTCCTTGACCTCGATCACTTTCTGCTTGATGCCGGAAATGATATCGAGCGTGGAGGTCGCGCCGGCCTTCAGCACCATCATCAGCACCGAACGATTGCCATCGACGTGGACGATGTTGGTCTGCGGCGGGTTGCCGTCCCTGACGGTCGCGACGTCGCGCACATAGACCATCGCGCCGTTGACGGTCCTGATCGGCAGATTGCCGAGCTCCTCCATCTTCAGGGGCGAGTTGTTGAGCTGGATGTTATACTCGAAGCTGCCGATCTTCTGGGTGCCGACCGGCGTGATCAGGTTTTGCGCAGCAAGCGCGTTGGCGACGTCCTGGCCCGACAGCCCACGCGCCTGGAGCGCGGTCGGATCGAGATCGATCTGCACCTGACGCTGCTTGCCGCCGAAGGGATAGGGAATCGCGGCGCCCGGCACGGTGACCAGCGGCGTGCGGAGCTGATTGATGCCGATATCGGCGAGGTTCTGCTCGGTGAGCCCTTCGCCCGACAGTGCCACCTGGATGATCGGCACGGTTGAGGCCGAGTAATTCAGGATCAATGGCGGCGTCGCGCCCGGCGGCATCTGCTTGAGCAGTGTCTGCGAGATCGCGGTCACTTGCGCGTTGGCGGTGCGGATGTCGACGTTCGGCTGGAAGAAGATCTTGATGATGCCGAAGCCATTGTAGGAGTTGGCGGCGATGTGCTCGATGTCGTTGACCGTCGTCGTCAGCGCGCGCTGGAAGGGCGTGGTGATGCGGCCAGCCATCTGGTCCGGCGGCAAGCCGGTGTACTGCCAGACCACGCCGATCACGGGGATGCGAATGTCCGGAAAGATGTCGGTCGGCGTTCGTAGCGCCGCGAGCGGTCCGATGATCAGAAGCAGGAGCGCGAGCACGACAAAGGTGTACGGCCGGCTCAGGGCGATGCGGACCAGAGCTATCATTCGCCAGTCAGTTCCAGGTCAAGCGAGAGATGGAATCCGCCCCCGCGGGCATTCCTCTTTCCCTTTACCCGAACCCCGTCGCAAGCGCCAACGCGAAGCAGCGCCGCAGCATTCACTTCCCTGCTACCGCACTGCGGAACAAGCATCGCAGCTATGCGCCTCGCCTGCAATGTCGTCCTGGCGAACGAAAGCCAGGGACCCACACCCCAGGGAAAAGTTGAGGAGCGAAGACGGTGATCACGAGTCTTCGCCAAACTGCTCCCTGGGTAATCGCGACGAGCCCAAGGCGCTCGCGCGGGGGTCCAGGATCTGCGCTCCGCTTGTCCAGGACGACAGCAGAGACTCGACGATCACGCCGCGCGAACGTTGGTCAGGAATTTGCTGACCTCGGTCTTCAGCCGGCTCGAATCGTTGGACAGCATCTGCGCCGCCGACAGCACTTGCGAGGAGGCCGTGCCGGTCTCGGTCGCGCCGCGCTGCACGTCGGTGATGTTGGAGGAGACCTGCTGGGTACCCTGCGCCGCCTGCTGCACGTTGCGGGCGATCTCCTGGGTCGCAGCGCCCTGCTCTTCCACCGCCGCCGCGATGGCCGAGGATATCTCGGAGAGGCGTTCGATCGTCGAGGAGATTTCCTTGATCGCGCCGACGGAGTCGTTGGTGGCGGCCTGGATGCCAGTGATCTGCTGGCCGATCTCGCCGGTCGCCTTCGCGGTCTGCTCGGCGAGCGCCTTCACTTCGGATGCCACCACCGCGAAGCCGCGGCCGGCCTCGCCCGCACGCGCCGCCTCGATGGTCGCGTTCAGCGCCAGAAGGTTGGTCTGGCCGGCGATGGTGTTGATCAGCTCGACGACGTCGCCGATGCGGGAGGCTGCCTTGGACAGCTGGCTGACGCGTTCGCTGGTGGTGCGGGCCTGGCCGACGGCGTCGCCCGCCATCCGCGCCGATTCCTGGACCTGCCGGCTGATCTCGCCAACCGATGACGCCATTTCCTCGGTGGCCGAGGCCACCGACTGCACGTTGGTGGAGGCTTCTTCCGAAGCCGCCGCGACCGTGGTCGCCATTTTCTGTGAGCGATCGGCACTCGCCGTCAGCGTCGAGGCGGAGGCTTCGAGCTGGGTGGAGGCGGACGAAACTGTCTGCACGATCTCGCCGATCATGGATTCGAATTCGCGGGTGATATTGTCGACGCGGCGACCGCGCTCGATCTTGACCTCCGCATCGCGCGCGGCGGCTTCGTCGGCCGCCTTCTTGGCGATCAGCGCTTCCTTGAACACCTGGAGCGCGTCGGCCATGGCGCCGATCTCAGTCTTCTCTCCCCGATGCGGCACTTCCGCGCTCAGGTCGCCCTTGCCGAGCGCCTGCATCGGCTCGACGATAGAATTGATGCCGCCGGAGACATCACGGATCATGTAGAAGCTGAGGCCGATACCAATGACGAGTGCGACGCCGAGAATGACGGATACCAGCATGAAGGCGGAGGCATAGCTGTCGGCGGCGTCCTGGGCAGCCTGGTCGCCACCTTTGTTGTTGAGCTCGATATCCTTTCTCAGCACCTCGTCCGATCGCTGGCCGATCTTGCCAGCGGTTTTGTTCAGCTCAAGCGCTTCGTGCGGAATCTTGCCGATATCCTTGCGCGACAGCGCCATGACATCGTCCGTACTCTTCTTGTAGTCGTCCCACAGCTTGGACCATTCGGTGTACAGTGCTCGCTCCTCCGGCGAGCTGATCATCGGCTCGTATTGCTTGCGGGACTTGGCCAGTGCCTCGATCACGTCCCCGATCGTCTTTTCTGCCGCAAGCTTTTCCTCAAGCGTCTCCGCCAACAGTTGACCACGTACCATGGCGCGGTAAGCCAGGGCGTTGGCCCGGATCTCGCCGAGCACCCGCACGCTGGGAAGCCAATTCCTGGTGATATCGGCCGTGTTGGCGTTGATCGACTGCATTTTCGTGACGGCAAGCAGACCCATGCCGGTCATCGCGGCCAGGAGAAAGGCCACGACGCTGATGATCTTGGCACGAATGGAAATTTTCGCGAGCATTGCTTCAGTCTCTCGTCTTGGACCGGGGCTTTTCGGCCACGACCGCGCGTCAGGATATAGCTGCAACCCAAAGGAGTGCGGCCGCCATCCAACACCAAAGGAACTGAGCAGATGTTAACTACGACTCCGTACGAGTACGGAACGCGAAAGAAATAAACAGAGGACTAAGGGAGCCCTGCGCTCAGCGCATGAGTCCAAGCGCATCGGAGAAAAACTCCGGCCCACCGAAATTGCCTGATTTGAGGGCAAGCAGCATGCTGCCTTCCTTGGCACCGACTGCGCGCAACACCGGGACTCCCGCAGCGATCTCCGCGCCGACGAGGAAGCCCGGAATCTTCAGGCGATCGACAACGGCACCCGACGTCTCGCCGCCGGCAACGACCAGACGCCGTATGCCGGACTGCACGAGTCCTTCGGCGATATCGGCCATGGCCTGCTCGATGGCGTGACCGGCCGCATCGCGGCCGTGCCGCGCCTGCACCGCGCCGACCGCCTCCGGCGTAGCGCTCGAGGCGATCAGCACCGGACCATCAGCGAGCCGGGGCTTCGCCCAGGCGAGCGCGCGCTGCGCTTCGCCGCCGCCTGCGACAATTTGCTCGGGATCGAGATGCAACACCGGCATGACACGTTCGGCATTCGTGATCTGCTGAAGGGTCGCCTGCGAGCAGCTTCCGGCCAGACACGCCGCCGGTCCGCCGACCGGCGCGCCCGCTTCAGCGGCTGCGACATTCGGACTCACCCTTCCCGTAGAGACCAGCGCGCGCACCAGCCCAAGGCCGATGCCGGAAGCTCCGACCGACAGCCGATGGCCAGCTGCGACGAGGCCGATGGTCTCGAGGTCGCGGTCGAACACGGCGTCGATGATCGCCGCGCCGGTACCCTTGGCCGACAGCTCAGCAAGCTGCGCATGCACGGCATCCGCACCGCGCGTCACGCTTCCGAGATTGACGAGACCGACCTCGGTCCTGCTCTGCCGCGCCAGCACCCGCACCAGGTTGGAATCGTGCATCGGGTTGAGCGGATGGTCCTTCAACGGGCTCTCGTTAAGCGGCACCGCGCCGACAAAGAGATTGCCCTGATAGACGGTGCGGCCGGTCTCCGGGAAGGCCGGCGTCACCAGCACGATCGCCTCGCCGCAGTCGTCGCGCAGCGCGTCCATCACCGGGCCGATATTGCCTGCGTCGGTGGAATCGAAGGTCGAGCAGATCTTGAACAGCACGTGGCCCGCGCCGCGGCCGCGCAGCCATTTGTCCGCCGCGCGCGAGCGCGTCACCGCAAGCCCCGCTTCGATCGAGCGGCTCTTCAAGGACACCACGACCGCGTCGACCTCGGGCAGTCCCAGGTCGTCAGACGGCACGCCGATTGTCTGCACCGTGCGCAGGCCCGCGCGCGTCAGCGTGTTGGCGAGATCGGAGGCACCGGTATAGTCGTCGGCGATGCAACCCAGCACAAGTGTCACGACTTTGCTCCGGCGTAAGGCTTGAACCAGGCGAGGCCATCGGTGGTCTTGCCGCGCGGATTGTATTCGCAGCCGACGAAGCCGGCATAGCCGAGCCGGTCGAGCTCGGCGAACAGGAAGGGATAGTTCAGCTCCTCGCTATCGGGCTCGTTACGCGAGGGGATAGAGGCGATCTGGATATGGCCGATGATCGGCATCATCTCGCGCAGGCGCATGGTGACGTCGCCATGGATGATCTGGCAGTGATATATGTCGAACTGGAGCTTGAGGTTCGGGATCCTCAGCTCCTCGACCACGTCGCGCGCGAAGCCGAAGTCGTTGAGGAAATAACCGGGGACGTTGCGCGGATTGATCGGCTCGATCACGATGTCGATGCCGTGTGGCGCGAAGAATTCGGCAGCCCACGCCACCGACTTGTAGAAAGCCTCGATCGCGAGACGATCGCCGCGGTTGGCGATGCCGGCCATCAAATGCAGACGCTTGACGCCGGTCGCCCTGGCATAAGGCAACGCCGTCTCCAGACTCTGCTTGAGATCGCCGAAGCGCGAAGGCAGCGCCGCAAAGCCCTTCTCGCCGGCGTCCCAGTTGCCGGGCGGCAGGTTGAACAGCGCCTGCGTGAGCCCGTTGCGCTTGAGCCGCTCGCCAACCGCGTCGACCGGGTGATCATAGGGAAACAGGAATTCGACGGCGGTGAACCCGGCCTGTGCGGCGGCATCGAAGCGGTCGAGGAACGGCACCTCGGTGAACATCATCGAGAGGTTGGCGGCAAAACGGGGCATCGGAATCCTCCTATTTATCGCCTGGCAGCTTCACGCCGGTGACCTGCGCATACATCCGCGCCACCGACGCATCGTCGTCGCGGCCCATGCCGGCTGCTGCGGTCATGAGGAACATCTGGAGCGCCGCGGCCGAAACCGGCACCGGGAATTTTGCCGAGCGCGCCATGTCCTGGATGATGCCGAGGTCCTTCACGAAAATCTCGACCGCGCTGCGCGGGGTGTAGTCACCGTCCAGCACGTGCGGCATGCGGTTCTCGAACATCCAGGAATTGCCGGCGGAGGCCGTGATCACCTCGTAGACCTTCCGGATGTCGAGGCCCTGCTTGGCGGCAAAAGCGATCGCTTCGGATGCCGCGGCGATATGCACGCCGGCGAGGAGCTGGTTGATCATCTTGAAGGCGGCGCCCTGGCCGGCGGCATCGCCAAGCTCGTAGAGCTTTGCCGCCATGGCATCGAGCGCGGGGCGCGCCTTGGCGAACGCGGCGGGGCTGCCGGAGGCGAGAATTGTCAGCTCGCCTTGCGCGGCGCGCTGCGCGCCGCCGGAGATCGGCGCATCCAGGTAGTGCCGGCCGGTCGCCTCGAGCTGCTTTGCGAGGCGCCGGGCGACGTCGGGGTCCATGGTGGCGGAGGAGATGAAGACGCTGTCCTTCGGCATGGTCTCGGCGGCGCCGTTTTGGCCGAACAGGATCGCTTCAGTCTGCGCGGCGTTGACCACGACGCTGACGACGACGTCCGCCTCCTTCGCCGCCTCCGCCGGTGTTTTCGCACCCGCCCCGCCGTCCTTGACGAAGCGCGCCACCGCGTCGGCCGACACGTCGCAGCCGGTCACGGTAAAACCGGTGCGCCTGAGCGATGTGGCCATGCCAAAGCCCATCGAGCCAAGCCCGATGACGGCGATACGCGGATTTTGCGAGGCAGACGACATGCGATTGGTCCCTTGGAACGTTCCTCAATGGCCGGTCTCGGCGGCCTCTTGAACCGCATATCACGGCTTGGCCGCGCTGCCAAAGCGTGAGACAACGAGGCCATGAGGGCGGCCCTTTCATGAGCAATGACAGCAAACTACGCGAGGATATCTGCCGCTTCGGCCGCTCGTTGTTCGAGCGAGGCCTGACGCTGGGCTCCTCCGGCAATATCAGCGTCAAGCTTCCCGACGGCGGCTGGCTGGTGACGCCGACCAATGCCTCGCTCGGCTTCCTCGACCCGGCGCGGCTGTCACGGCTGGATCAATCCGGCCGGCTCGTCTCGGGCGATGCACCGACCAAGGAGGTTCCGCTGCACACCGCGCTCTACGAGACCCGCGGCGCGGCACGCGCGATCGTACATCTGCACTCGACCCATTCGGTCGCTCTCTCGATGCTGCCCGAAATCGATCCGCGCGCCGCGCTGCCGCCGATGACGGCCTACTACCTGATGAAATGCGGCGCCACCGCGCTCGTGCCCTATTACCGCCCCGGCGATCCCGCGGTGGCGGATGCGATCAAGGGGCTGGCGGGGAAATATTCATCCGTGCTGCTCGCCAATCACGGCCCAGTCGTCGCCGGCGACACGCTGGAAGCCGCCGTGTTCGCGACGGAGGAGTTGGAGGAGACGGCGAAGCTGTATCTGCTGCTGCGCGGGCTGAACCCGCGCCATCTGTCGCCGGAGCAGGTGAAGGATCTCGTGAAGGTGTTCGGGGTGGCGCTGCCGGAGCATGGGGAGCATCACTAGCGCCCACTGCTATGGGTACGCCCGCGGCCTCCCACCCGCCGCTGTCATTCCCCGCGAAAGCGGGGAATCCAGTACGCCGCGGCTTCTCCGTATTCGTCACCGCCTCTGGGATAGTGGATCGCCCGCCTTCGCGCCTTCGCGGGCGATGACGCAGAGATTGTTGCAAGGTCGTGTCCCGCTCGCAATGACGCAGGAATCCGTCGAGCTGGCAAGGCGACTTGTCCGCCGTAGCTCGAAGAGCGAAGGCGGAAGCGTGCCCACCATCTATGCTTCCACGAAAGCGGTGGGCACGGCGCTCGCGCGCCTTTGCCCATCTTACGAAATGTCCTTCGCGGCTACAGTCCCAGATACGCCTTGCGCACGTCCGGATTGCCCTTGATCTCCGCGGACGGGCCCTGCATCAGGACGCGGCCGGTTTGCAGGATGTAGGCGCGGTCCGCGATCTCGAGGCATTCGGCCATGCGCTGCTCGACGATCAGCACGGTCATGCCGGCGTCGCGGATACGTTTGACGGCCTGAAAGATCTCGTCAACGAGCTTTGGCATGATGCCCTGCGAAGGCTCGTCCAGCATCAACAGCCGCGGGCGCGTCATCAGGGCGCGGCCGATCGCGAGCATCTGCTGCTCGCCACCGGAGAGCGTTTCCGCGCGCTGCTCGAGACGCTCGGACAGACGCGGGAACAAGTTGAAGACGAGCTCGAGCGGTTCGTCGCGGTTCGCATCGCCGCGATAGAGATAGCTGCCGAGGCGAAGATTGTCGCGCACCGACAGACGCGGGAACAGGCGGCGGTTCTCCGGCACATAGGCGATACCGGTTGCCGTGATGTGATGCTGCGCCATGCCGTCGAGCCGCTTGCCGTCGAACGTCACGCTGCCCGAACGCGGGCGCTCGGCGCCGGCGATGGATTTTAGCAGCGTCGACTTGCCCGCGCCATTGGCGCCAGCGACGCAGACGATCTCCCCCTTCTCGACGCCGATCGACACGGACGAAATCGCAACCAGCCCCTGATAGGCGGTCGTGACTTCATGCACTCTGAGCATGTCGATCTCCCAGATATGCGCTGATCACCTTGGGATCGCGAACGACGTCGGCGGGCTTGCCCTCGACCAGCACCTTGCCGAGGTCGAGCACGATGGCGCGGTCGACCAGCGGCATCACGATCTCCATAACGTGCTCGACCATCAGCACGGTGATGCCGGCATCGCGCACCTTGCGCACCAGCGCGACGCCGGTCTGCGCTTCCGTCGGCGTGAGGCCGGTGAGGACTTCGTCCAGCAGCAGCAGCTTTGGCTCGGTCGCAAGCGCGCGCGCCACTTCAAGGCGCCGCTTCTCGGCCGGCACGAGGTCGCTTGCGAGCACGCCGGCGCGCGCGGCGAGGCCGGTGAACTCCAGCACCTCGTGCGCCTTGCGACGGGCCTCGCGCATCACGGTGTTGCGCACCAGCGCGCCGACGATGACGTTGTCGACGACCGTCATGGTCTCAAAGCTCTTGACGACCTGGAAGGTGCGCCCGACGCCGCGCTGGCAGCGCTCGGCTGCTGGCATGCGCGTGACGTCCTCGCCGTCGAATAGAATCGAGCCTTGCGTCGGCGGCAGGACGCCGGCGATGAGATTGAACAGCGTCGACTTGCCGGCGCCGTTGGGGCCGATCAGCCCGACGATCTCGCCGCGGCCGACCGAGATCGAGACGTCGGAATTGGCGACGAGGCCGCCGAAACGCTGCCAGACACCGCGGGTTTCGAGGAGCGCGGTCATCGTGCGGCTCCCTTGCGCGACGAGAACAGGCTCACCAGCCCTCGCGGCAGCGCCAGCGAGATCAGGATGATCAGTGAGCCATAGACGATGAGGTCGACGCCGCGGCCCGAACCGCCGATATAGGAGCGCGTCAATTCCGTCAGTGGGATGAGGATGACCGCGCCGAGCGCGGGCCCCCAGAGGGTGCCGATCCCGCCCAGCACCGCGGGCAGCGCCATCAGCAGAGAGAACTGGAAACCCATCACGCTCTCAGGATCGATATACGAGACGAACTGCGCGTAGAAGCTGCCGCCGACCGCGACGAGGAAGGCCGAGACGGCCGCGGCGCCCATCTTGGAATTGAACACGTCCACGCCCAGACTCTCGGCGGCCTGCGGATTATCCTTCACCGCTCGCCACCAGAAGCCCCATTTGGAATCTTCCAGCCACCAGGTGACGAACCAGGCGATGCATGCGAGCGCAAGAGCAAAATAGAAATACGGCAGCTTGCTTCGCGTGAACTGGAACTTCAACCAGCTGTCGCCGCGTACGGGGATGTCAATGCCAAGCGCCGCGCCCGCCCAGTCCCAGTTCTGGATCAGCAGCAGCGCAATTTCGGCGATCACGATGGTGGCAATCGCAAAATAGTGGCCGCCGAGGCGGAAACAGGGATAGCCGAGCGCCATCGCGATCGCTGCGGAGATCAAGCCGCCGGCGATCATTCCGAACCACGGCAGCACTCCGAACTTCATGAAGAGAAGCGCGGTGGTGTAGGCACCCAATCCGAAATAAAGGGCGTGGCCGAGCGAAATCTGTCCGCAATAGCCGGAGAGGATATTCCAGCTCTGCGATAACGCTGCGTACATCAGCGTCAGGATCATGATGTTCTGGACGTAGACGTCCTTCACGAACAGCGGCACCAGTGCCGCGATCACCGCCAGCACGGCGGCTATGATCAGGTCGCGGCGGCGCCGCGCGGAGAAATCCTTGTCCATCACATCGACCCGAACAGGCCGCGCGGCCGGATGAAGACAACGAGGAGATAGACGGCATAGATGCCGACCGATTTGAGCGACGGCGGCAGAACCAACGCGGTCGTTGCTTCGACCAAACCGACGACGATGCCGCCGGCGAAGGCGCCGAACACACTGCCGAAGCCGCCGAGCGCCACCGTGACATAGGCGATCAGCGCAAAGGATGCCCCGACATCGGGATAGATGTAGAAGAAGACCGCCATGATGGCGCCGGACAAACCGACCAGGGCCGCGCCAAGGCCCCATCCGAGCGCGAACACGCGGTTCTTGTCGATACCAACCAGCGCCACCGCGCCGGGATCTTCACGAGTTGCCTCCAGCGCGCGGCCGAAATCGGTGCGGTTGATGAAGAAATAGAGCGCGGCAAATGCTGCGATCGACACCAGAGCGCCAACCAGCTGCGGTGCCGGCAGGAAGATGCCGGCGACCGCGATGGTCTTGCCGCCGAGCCAGGAGTGGGTGACGCTGCGATAATCCGGCGTGAAGAAGAGCTGCGCCAATCCCCGCATCACGATCGCCAGGCCAAAGGTCGCGAAGATCTGCACCATGCCGGCATTGGCCTTGGCACGCATCGCAAAGCGCACAACCAGAAGATAGATCAGGGCCCCGAACACGAACAAGGCCGACGCAACCAGCGGCGCCGACAACAAGGGATCGATCGCAAAGAACGCGAACAGGAAGAAGGTCGCGTACATCGCGATCATCAGGAACTCGCCATGGGCGAAGTTCACGACGTCCATCAGGCCGAAGATCAAAGCGAGCCCGACGGCGATCAGTCCGTAGAGCAGCCCCATGAGAAGGCCGCTCGCAAGACTTTGGATAATGGTCTCGGCTGTCACAGTGCTTGGTCCCCCACCCTGCCCTGCGCCCCGGCTACTTCATCGGCCAGATCGGTTCGGCCACGGCCGCCTGTGCCGGCGAGATGGTGACGAACTTGCCGCCGACATATTGCAGAAGAACCGGATCGGCGTCGTTGTTCTGGCCCATCTCGTCGAACTTGACGCGCTTCCAGGGCATGATGGTCTGCTCGCCCGGCATGTCGGTCGCGGCCAGGGCATCGCGGATCTTCTCGCCGTCGGTGGACTTGGCACGATTGATGGCGTCCGCCATCACGATCAGCGCCATGAATTCGCGCGAGGTGTTGTCGTTGAGGTCCTTGCCGGACTTCTCCTTGAACATCGCGTTGATCTTGCCGACCATCGGCCGCTTGGCGGCGAGGTCGAGCGAGAAGCTGCCGCGCGTTATCACGCCTTCGACCTTGTCGCTCACGGCATCATAAAGCGCCTTCTCCGAGAAGCCGGCCGCCTGCGCCACGATCGCGTTCGGCTTGTAGCCGAGATCGGCCATGGTCTTGATCAGGAGGATGCCATCGGTCGTGTAGCTCGAGGGCATCAGCACGTCGGCATTGGCGCTCTTGAGCTGCTGCACCTCGGCCGACAGCGACGGCGAGTTAGCGCGGTACTTGATGTCGGCGGCGATCTTGTAGCCGCGCTCGGCCGCGAGCTTGAGCTGCGCGTTGGCGGAATCGGTGCCGAAGATCGTGTCCTCGTGAAACAGCGCCAGAGAATCGATCTTGGTGCCCTTCTTCTTCATCACATCGAGGAAGTCGAACATCGCGGCCGAGAACATCTCGTCATGCGGCGAGGGACGGAAGTAGTATTTGAGACCACGGCGATGCAGGCTGGGCGAGGAATTGTCCGCCGACATGAACGGAATCTGGTAGCGCTCGCAGATCTGGCTGACGGTTACTGCAACGGCGCTTTGATAGGTGCCGAGCACGGCGCAGACCTTTTCCTGCGTGATCAGGCGTTCGGCCTCGGCGCGACCCTTCTGCGGATCGCCCTGATGGTCGGCGAAGACCAGGCGAATCTTGGCGCCGCCGAGGCCCGGCAGTCCTTCGCCCTTGGCGAGCGGCAGGTCGAAATCGAAGTCCTTGTTGATGATGTCGACCGCCGTCTCGAATGCGCGCTGCGCATCGACGCCGATCTGGGCATTGGCGCCCGACATGGGGTAGGTCAACCCGATCACCACTTCCGAAGTCTGCGCGCGAGCTGAGAGCGGCATGAGTGCAGCAGTTGCGCTAGCAGTGGCTCCGAGCAGAACGTCGCGGCGCGTGATCGTCATTGGCAGATTCCCCTGTTCCTAATTTGCGGCTATCGATGGAGCGATTGATGTGTGCGGTAAAGCCTGAAGAAGCAGCATATGCTGCCCGCTAAATCACGGCCATGTTCTTGTTCTTCAGGTCCGTGACCAGCATCAGCCCCGGCGAATGCGTGATCGCGAACGGCAGCCTGGCGGCGTTGATGACCGACTGCGGCGTGACGCCGCAGGCCCAGAACACCGGGATCTCTTCATCGGCGACCGGCACGGGATCGCCGTAGTCAGGCTTGGCAATGTCCTTGATGCCGATCAGGTGCGGATGGCCGAGATGCACGGGCGCGCCGTGCACGGCGGGATAGCGCGAGGTGATCTGCACCGCGCGGATCGCATCCGCCGGCTTGAACGGACGCATCGACACAACCATGGGACCGGCGAACGGACCTGACACACCGCACGCGATGTTGGTGCAGTACATCGGTACGCGCACATTGTGCTCGATGTGGCGGATCGGCATGCCTTCGTCGAGCAGCGCCTCTTCGAACGAGAACGAGCAGCCGAGCACGAAGGTCACGAGATCGTCGCGCCAGTGCTTCGTGATGTCGGTCGGCTCCTCGATGACCTCGCCGTCACGCCACACGCGATAGCGCGGCACGTCGCTGCGGATGTCGAGATCGGCGCCCAGCGCCGGAATGAACGGGCTGCCGACGTCGGACATGCCGATGATCGGGCACGGCTTCGGATTGAGCTGACAGAAGCGGTGAAAGGCGCTGGCGTATTTCTCGGGCAGGATCGCAAGATTGCCCTGAACGAAGCCGGGGGCGACGCCGGCGGTCGAGCCGACCTCTCCGCCGCGGTAGGCGAGCCGAGCCTGGCGGCTCGGAAGGGTGTCGGTTGTTTCAGTTTGCTGCACTGCCACCAAAACAGTCATTTGATTGACCTGCCTATAATCTCGACAAGGACAGCCAACACCAGCCGTGCTATAAAGTCTAATCTTCCTTTCTAATATGGATCGATAAATTCTGTTTATCGGTTGGAAAACTCCTTCCAATGCTGGACTTCAGGTCGATCGAAACGTTCCTCTGGGTCGTGAAGCTCGGCAGCTTCCGGGGAGCTGCGGCGCGGCTCAATACCACCCAGCCGGCGATCTCCCAGCGCATTGCCCAGCTCGAGCGCGAGATGGGCGTAAAGCTCCTCAACCGCGATCATCGCGTCGCCTCGCCGACGCCGAGCGGCCGGCAGATGATGGTCTATGCGGAGAAGCTGATCGGCCTGCGCGCGGCGATGATGGCAGAGATCGGCAACGCGTCCGCGATGCGCGGCGTGATGCGGCTGGGCGTCGCCGAGACCATCGTGCACACCTGGCTGCCGCGGCTCGTCAAGAGCGTCAACGAGATCTATCCGAACCTGTCGCTGGAGATCGAGGTCGACATCACGCCGAACCTCACAGCGCGCCTCTTGGCGCAGGAGATCGAGCTTGCCTTCGTGGTCGGCCCGCTGTCGGCTGCCGGCGTGCACAATCGCGTGCTCTCCGACTATCCGATCGGCTTTCTCGCAAGCCCATCGCTCGGGCTCGGCCATGGTCCCGTCACCCGGCAGGATCTCGCGCGCTTTCCGATCATCACCTTCCCGCGGAAGACCAGACCCTACGAGGCCGTGCGCGAGGTCTTCGACCGGCCTGAACTCCCGCCGATCCGCCTGCATGCCTCCGCCTCGCTCGCAACCGTCATCCACATGGCGGTCGAGGGGCTCGGCATCGCGGTGATCCCCTCCGCGATCGTCGAGAACGAACTCGCCGACGGGCGATTGCAATTGCTCGATACCGACCTCAACATCACGCCACTGACCTTCACGGCAAGCTGGCTCGCCTCGCCCGACGTCATCGCCGTCGAGCGCGTTGCCGATCTCGCGCGGCAGATCGCGCGACAGAGTCTTGCGGTTGACGCGGAGGTGGCGGCGCGTCATTGAAATCGGGTTGTGACAATTTCACTGTTACTCCGGGGCTCGCGAAGCGAGAGCCGGAATCTCGAGATTCCGGGCTCGCCCTTCGGCCGCCGCGGAATGACAGCCAAGATGGACTGACCGCATGAGCCGAGCCGCCACCAATCTGCAAATCGATTCCGCCCGCCTCTGGGGCTCGATCCACGAGACCGCGCAATTCGGCGCGACGCAGAAGGGCGGCGTGCGGCGGCTGACGCTGAGCGCCGAGGACAAGCAGGTGCGCGACTGGTTCCGCAAGGCGTGCGAGGACGCAGGGCTCGACGTGCACGTCGACGCGCTCGGCTCGATGTTCGGCTTAAGGAAGGGCCGCGACATGTCGAAGCCGCCCGTCGGCATCGGCTCGCATCTCGATACGCAGCCGACCGGCGGCAAGTATGACGGCATTTTGGGAACGCTCGGCGCGCTCGAAGTGATCCGCACGCTGAACGACGCCGGCATCGAGACCGAGGCACCGATCTGCGTCGTCAACTGGACCAACGAGGAAGGCTCACGCTTTGCGCCGGCCATGATGGCCTCTGCCGCCTATGTCGGCGACTTCACCACCGACGATATCCTGTCGCGCAAGGACGCCGAGAGCGTCACGGTCGGCCAGGCGCTCGACACGATCGGCTATCGCGGCGACAAGCCTGTCGGCTTTCAGAAGCTCGGCTGCTTCGTCGAGTTGCACATCGAGCAGGGCCCGATCTTGGAGGCCGAGGGCAAGACCATCGGCGTGGTCGATTCCGGTCAGGGCGTGTTGTGGTACGACGGCCATATCACCGGTTTCGAAAGCCATGCCGGCTCAACGCCGATGCCGTTGCGCCGCGATGCGCTCGCAACCTTGTCGGAAATCGTGCTGGCGATGGAAGCGATCGCCAGGAAGCACGGACCGAATGCGGTCGGCACCATCGGCGAAGCCGTGATCGGAAGCCCGTCACGCAACGTCATTCCCGGCGAGATCGCCTTTACGGTTGATTGCCGCAGCGCGGATGCCGCGATCATGGACGCACTCGATCGCGACCTGCGCGCCGCGATTGCCGATATCGCCGCACGCCGCAAGGTCGAGGTGAAGCTTGATCTGGTCTGGCGCAAGGCGCCGACGCATTTTGATCCCAAGCTCATTGCCGCCGTCGAGAAGGCCGCCAATACGCTCGGCTATTCCAGCCGCCGCATCACCTCCGGCGCCGGTCACGACGCCTGCAACCTCAACACCGTGATGCCTGCGGCGATGGTGTTCGTGCCTTGCAAGGACGGCATCAGCCACAACGAGCTGGAAGACGCGACGCAAAGCGACTGCACCGCCGGCGCCAACGTGCTGATGCATACCATACTGGCGATCGCCGGCGTTGCGTCTTGAGGGACGAGCGCGCTAACTCAGAAATCGTAGGGTGGGTTAGCGACTTGTCCGCCGAAGCTCGAAGAGCGAAGGCGGAAGCGTAACCCACCGCTTCTGTGCCGCACAATGGTGGGGTGCGCCTTCAGTCAACCCACCCGACGCATCGAGGCCTAATCCACCATCTCAGCGACCGCCTTGCCGCAGGCGGTCGTGTCGGCATTGCCGCCGAGGTCTTTCGTACGCGGCGTGCGTTCGGCGAGCGTGCGTTCGATGGCGTCGACGATCGACTTGCCGGCTTCCTTCTCGCCGAGATGCTCGAACATCATCGCGCCCGACCAGATCATGCCGATCGGGTTGGCGATGCCCTGCCCCGCGATATCGGGCGCCGAGCCGTGCACGGGCTCGAACACCGACGGGAAATTGCGCTCGGGGTTGATGTTACCCGACGGCGCGATGCCGATGGTACCGGTGCACGCGGGCCCGAGATCGGAGAGGATATCGCCGAACAGGTTGGAGCCGACCACGACGTCGAACCAGTCCGGATGCAGCACGAAGTTCGCCGTCAGGATGTCGATGTGGTACTTGTCCCACTTCACGCCCGGAAACTTCCTGGCCATCGCCTCCACGCGCTCGTCCCAATAGGGCATGGTGATCGAGATGCCGTTCGATTTCGTCGCCGAGGTCAGGTGCTTCTTCGGCCGCGACTGTGCGAGCTCGAATGCGAATTTCAGGATGCGGTCGACCCCGACACGAGTCATCACGGTCTGTTGCGTCACGAATTCGCGGTCGGTGTCCGGGAACATGCGGCCGCCGACCGATGAATATTCGCCTTCGGTGTTCTCGCGCACCACCCAGAAATCGATATCGCCGGGCTTGCGGCCCGCAAGCGGCGACGGTACGCCGGGCATCAGGCGCACGGGTCGCAGGTTCACGTACTGGTCGAACTCGCGGCGGAACTTGATCAGCGAACCCCACAGCGAGACGTGATCCGGAATTTTTGCCGGCCAGCCGACCGCGCCGAAGTAGATCGCGTCATGCTTGCCGATCTTCTCCTTCCAGTCGTCAGGCATCATCTGACCGTGCTTCTCGTAATAGTCGTAGGACGAGAAGTCGAAATGATCGAACTGCACGGAGACGCCGTGCTTCTTCGCGGCCGCCTCCAGCACGCGCAGCCCCTCCGGCATCACTTCCTTGCCGATGCCGTCGCCGGGGATCACTGCAATCCGGTATTGCTTCTTGCTCATCGAAATTGTCCTGGAAGTTTCCCTGGAAATTGTCCTGACTTGATCTGACCGGGCCGACCATGAGCCCTGGTTGATGGCCCTGCAATGGACCAAACGCACCAACAGTGCAACGCTGCACTGCAATGTTGACCGTGGCGCGGACGGCCGCCTGCTGATTTCATCCTGTTCCCCGACGTCAGCGAGAATCCCCATGGACCTGCATCTGCGTGGCAAGCGCGTCCTGATCACCGGCGCGTCCAAAGGCATCGGCGCGGCCGCCGCCGAGGCCTTCGCCGAGGAAGGCTGCCACCTCCTGCTCGCCGCCCGCAACGGCGACCAGCTCAAGACGCTGGCTGACCGTTTGCGCGCGGCGCACCAGATCGACGCGGCGACGAGCGTGGTCGACTTGCGCAAAGCTGAAGACGTCGCGCGGCTCGCCAAGGAAGCCGCCGAGATCGATATCCTCGTCAACAATGCCGGCGATATTCCCGGCGGCTCCATCGACAAGATCGACGAAGCCACCTGGCGTCACGCCTGGGAATTGAAAGTGTTCGGCTACATCAACCTCACGCGCATGGTCTATGCGCAGATGAAGGCGCGCGGTGGCGGCGTGATCGTCAACGACATTGGAGCAGCCGGCGAGAAGTTCGACGCCAACTACATCTGCGGCAGCGCCGGCAATGCAGCGCTGATGGCCTTCACCCGCGCGCTCGGCGGCAAGAGCCTCGCCGACAACATCCGCGTGGTCGGCATCAATCCCGGCCCGGTAGGCACCGACCGCCACGTCACGCTGCTCAAGACCCGTGCAAAGCACCAGTTTGGCGACGAGACCCGCTACAAGGAATTCCAGAAGAGCCTGCCGCTCGGCCGGCCTGCGCATGCGCGCGAGATCGGCGACCTGATGGCGTTTCTGGCCTCGGAGCGCTCCGGCTATACGTCGGGGGTCATCCACACCGTGGATGGCGGGATCAGCGCGGGTTGGGGTTAGTTGACGTCGCTGGACGCCCCAGACACCGTCATTGCGAGCGAAGCGAAGCAATCCAGAAACGTCTCCGCGGCGACACCGCACCTTGTCCGGGACACAAAGCCGGAAGATCACCGCGTACTCATTGCCTCCAGGCTTCGGCTATAGCGCGACATCGCGAAGCAGAAGGCGAAATAGATCGCCGCGATGAAGATGTAGACTTCGACCGAGAACTGCTGCCAGGCGGGATCGATGATCGCGGTCTTCGCTGTCGTCAGCAGGTCGAAGATCCCGATGATCAGGACCAGGCTGGTGTCCTTGAAGAAGGCGATGAAGGTGTTGACCAGCGGCGGGATGACGTGGCGGATGGCCTGCGGCAGGATGATCAGCCGCTGCTTGCGCCAATAGGACAGTCCCAGCGCATCGGCCGCCTCGTATTGCCCGCGCGGCACGGCCTGGAGACCGCCGCGGACGACTTCGGCAAGATAGGCGCCGGCGAACAGGATGATCGCGATCTGCGCGCGGAGCAGCTTGTCGATGTTGAAACCGCCCGGCATGAACAGCGGAAACATGACGCTTGCCATGAACAACAGGCTCACCAGCGGGACGCCGCGGATCAGTTCGACATAGAGCACGCAGAGCGAGCGGATCGCCGGCAGCTTTGAGCGCCGGCCGAGCGCCACCAGGATGCCGAGGGGGAAGCCGAAGGCCAAACCGAACGTCGCCAGGATCAGTGTCACCGGCAATCCGCCCCAGCGGTCCTGCGAGACGAAGGACAGCCCGAGTACACCGCCCCACATCAGCACGCTGATCACGGCCAGAACGGCGATCCAGACATAGACGAGCTCGCGCCGCCACCACGCGCGGCGGGTCGAGACGTAGAACAGCGCGATGAAGAGCAGGACCGCGAGCGCGGGCCTCCACTGCTCGTCGAATGGATAGGTGCCGAACAGGATGAAGCGGTACTTTTCGGGGATCACGGCCCAGCAGGCGCCCACCCCACGCGCCGCGCGGCAGGCGCTGGAGTCATTCGCAGGCGTCAGCCAGACCGCGTTGGCAATGCCCCATTGCACGAAGCTGATCACGCCCTTGGCAAGCACCGCAAAGAGCACCAGCGTGATGATCCCATTCGGGATCGATGAGAACAGGTTGGCGCGCACCCAGCGCAGCACGCGATTGCCGGACTGCGGGCGGCGCATGGCGCGCGGCGTGTCGGTGATCGCGGTCATTGTCAGCGCTCCACCAGCGCGATGCGCGCATTGTACCAGTTCATGAAGAAGCTGATCGACAGGCTGATGGTCAGGAACACCGCCATGATCAGCGCGATCGCCTCGATCGCCTGCCCGGTCTGGTTCAGCGTGGTGTTGGCGATCGAAACCACGTCCTGGTAGCCGATCGCAACCGCAAGCGAGGAATTCTTGGTGAGGTTGAGATACTGGCTCGTCATCGGCGGCACGATGACACGCAGTGCCTGCGGCAAAATGATCTGCCGCAGCATGAAGCTGCGGCGCAGGCCGAGCGCGTTGGCGGCGTCCCACTGTCCCCGCGGCACCGAT
Source organism: Bradyrhizobium sp. UFLA05-108 (assembly GCF_059803455.1). NCBI lineage: Bacteria > Pseudomonadati > Pseudomonadota > Alphaproteobacteria > Hyphomicrobiales > Nitrobacteraceae > Bradyrhizobium > Bradyrhizobium sp. UFLA05-108. The sequence goes on from NZ_JBANAZ010000004.1 coordinate 22,508, forward strand.
TGTATGCCGCTGCGCACGATCTCGGCGATGAAAGCCGAAGTGTAGGTGACGAGCGCGATCAGCAGCGCAAAATACTCAGGCGCCAGTGTCAAGCCGCCGACGAAGTTGAAGCCACGCAGCTCGGGCCAGGCAATGCTCCAGCGCACGCCGAGTTGCCACGACACCAGCGCCGGCAGCACGACGATGAGGCCGAGCGCAAAAGGCCAGGCCGGTCGCGGCTTGCCGTCGCGCATCTGCTGCGCGATCAGGGTTCGCCGTATGAGGTAGAACACGCCTGCGCCGATCGCCACCGTGCCGAGCACCCAAAGCTGCCCCTCGCCGATCGGGATCGACGGCAGGATCAGTCCGCGATTGGACAGGAAGATGCCCTCGATCGGCCGCCATGCGGCACGCGCGGCCGGCAGCGCCTGCATCAGCACATACCAGAACAGGAGCTGCAGCAGCAGTGGGATGTCGCGCAACACCTCGACATAGACGGCAGCAAGGCGCGACAGCAGCCAGTTGGCCGACAGCCGCGAGATGCCGATCAGCGTTCCCAGCAGGGTCGCGAGCACGATGCCGATGACGGCGACGCGCAAGGTGTTGGCGACACCGACGACGAACGCCCAGAAATAAGTGTCCTTCGGGCTATAGGCGAGCAGGCTATCGGCGATCGGCATACCGGCCTCACGGCCGAGGAACGCAAAACCGGTCGAGATGCGGCGCGCCGAGAGATTCTGAACGGTGTTGGACCAGAGGAAGACGATGATGGCGAGGGCAACGCCGACGACGAGGACCTGCCACAGCAGCCCCTTGAGCTGCGGGCCTCCCAGCGCGAGCGAGAATGTCCGGCGCGGCGGCGGTCTGGGGCTATCGGTCGTCACAGCACGAAATCCTCAAAACGCTTTGAAAGCAGCGATTTCCGGCCATGCGCTTCGTCAGCGCGCATCAACTGTTGCACCAAACGGTCATCTATGCAACAAATGTTTCATGGCCGAGCCCGCGAAATCCTCGCCGTTGAGCGAACTCTGCAGCGCATTGCCATCGCTCCCGATGCGACTGCAGGAGGTCGGGCGTTTTGTCGTGGCCAATGACTACGACGCCACTACCCGTTCGATGCGCGATCTCGCGGCCGAGGCCGGCGCCGACCCTGCCGCGTTCACGCGGCTCGCCAAGGCGATCGGCTATTCCGGCTGGGACGCGTTGCGCGCGGAGCTGACCGAGGCGCGACGGCCGTCGCAGACCTCACCCTTCTCCGGTCGCGCCAAAGGGCGCCGTCACGGTCCGAACTCCGACGTTGCGCTGATCACCAACAAGCTCGACGCGGAAGCTGCGGGCCTGCCGAGGATCTCGGCCTCCTCCGTGGCCGATGCCGCAAAGGCATTGCACGGCGCAAAGCGCATCTGGATTGCCGGCTTCCGAAGCTGCCGCAGTGTCGCGGAGCTCCTGAACTATGAACTGCGGCTGTTCCGTGCGGGCGACGTGCAGATCGTCGGTGGTTCCGGCCCTGACGATCTCGACCTCGGCGCCTTCCGTGCCGGCGACGCGGTCGTGGTGATCGGCTTCACGCCCTACACGGGCGCAAGCGTCCGGGTGGCACAAGCCGCCCATCGCGCCGGCGCGACGCTGATTTCGATCGCGGACAGCGTTGCCGCACCGATGGCCGAAGGCGCGAACTACGTGCTGCTGTTTGAAGCTGCGTCCTCGCCCGGGTTCTTCCCGAGCCTCACCGGCGCGATCGCGATCGCGCAGTCGCTCGCTGCGGTGACGTTCTCGCTCGGCGGCGCGGCTGCAAAGAAGCGTCTTCAGGACACCGAGGCGCGATTGACCGCGACCTCCATCTACGTCTCAGAGAAAGGTTGACCCATGGGCACCCGCACGAGCCGCGTACTGCACCGTTCCTTGCGCGAGACGCCGCCGAAGGCGATCGGCGGCGAAGGCGTTTACCTCTTCGCCGAAGATGGTCGGCGCGTGCTCGACGCATCCGGCGGGGCGGCCGTCTCCTGCCTCGGCCATCAGCATCCGCGCGTGATCGCGGCGCTGGCGAAGCAGGCCTCGACGCTGGCCTATGCGCACACCGCGTTCTTCTCCTCCGAGGCGGCGGAGCGGCTGGCCGAAACGCTGGTCGGCCATGAGCCCGGCGGTCTCGCCTACGCCTATTTCGTCAGCGGCGGATCGGAAGCGATCGAAGCGAGCATCAAGCTCGCGCGGCAATATTTCATTGAGCGCGGCGAGCCGCAGCGGCGGCACTTCATCGCCCGGCGCCAGAACTATCATGGCAACACGCTCGGCGCGCTCGCCGCCGGTGGCAATGCCTGGCGCCGCGAGCCCTACGCGCCGCTGCTGTCCAGCGCTTTCAGCCACGTGACACCGGCCTTTGCCTATCACGAGAAGCGCGACAACGAGTCCGATGCGGCGTTCGTGGCGCGGCTGGCCGCCGAGCTCGAAGCCGAGTTCCAGCGGCTCGGTCCCGACACCATCGCAGCCTTCCTTGCGGAGCCGGTCGTGGGCGCCACTGCCGGTGCCGTCACTGCGCCCGACGGCTACTTCAAGGCCGTGCGCGAGATCTGCGACCGTCATGGCGCGCTGCTCATCCTCGACGAGGTCATGTGCGGCATGGGCCGCACCGGCACGATGCACGCCTGGCAGCAGGAAGGCATCGCACCCGACATCCAGGCAATCGCCAAGGGTCTTGGCGGCGGCTACCAGCCGATCGGCGCGATGCTTGCAAGCGGCAAGATCATCGATGTCATCCGCGCCGGAAGCGGCGCGTTCCAGCACGGCCACACTTATCTGGCCCATCCCCTCGCCTGCGCGGCAGCACTCGCCGTGCAGGAGGTGATCCGCGAAGATGCCCTCCTCGATCGCATCAAGGAGCGCGGGCGTCAGCTTGAGCAACGATTGACCGAGCGCTTCGGCAATCATCGCCATGTCGGCGATATCAGGGGCCGCGGCCTGTTCTGGGCGATCGAGCTCGTTGCCGATCGCGCGACACGCACCTCGTTCGATCCGGCGCTCAAGCTGCACCAGAAGATCAAGGCGGCCGCCTTCGCCGAGGGGCTCGGCTGCTATCCCGGCGGCGGCACCGTCGATGGCGTCCGCGGCGACCACGTGTTGCTGGCGCCGCCCTATATCGCCTCGGCGGACGAGATCGACCTGATCGTCGACAAGCTCGGCACGGCCGTCGACAACGTGTTGCGTAGTGTCAATCACTGAGGGGAGAGTAGCATGATGAGGAACGTGATTATCGCGGCAGGCTTGCTTGCGGCTTCGAGCAGCATGGCGTCAGCCGCAACGCTCGACACCGTGAAAAGCCGCGGCACGCTGGTGTGCGGCGTCAGCGCCGGCTTTGCCGGATTCTCCGCGCCGGACTCGCAAGGCAACTACAAGGGCCTCGACGTCGACTATTGCCGCGCCCTCGCAGCCGGCGTGCTGGGTGATCCCAACAAGGTGCGCTATGTCGCGCTGACCGCGCAGAATCGCTTCACCGCGCTGCAATCGGGCGAGATCGACGTGCTTTACCGCAACTCGACGCAGACCTATCTGCGCGGCACGACGCTGGGCCTGCGGCAGGGACCGATCAACTTCTACGACGGCCAGGGCTTTGTCGTGAAGAAGGATCTCGGCGTGAAGGAACTCAAGGACCTGAAGGGCGCCACCGTCTGCGTCGCTCAGGGCACCACGCATGAGGTGACGCTGGGTGACTACGGCCGTGCCAACGGCATCGACTGGAAGCCGCTGGTGTTCGACCGCGTCGACACCATGTACCAGACCTTCTTCGGCGGGCGCTGCGATGCCATGACCCAGGACGCTTCGGCACTCGCCGGCGCAGTGACCACGGCCGCACCGAATCCGGCCGACTACGTCGTGCTGCCGCAGACCATCAGCAAGGAACCGCTCGGGCCCTTCACCCGCAATGGCGACGAAGTCTGGAGCGACATCATCACCTGGCTGCATTACGGGCTGATCGAGGCGGAAGAGCTCGGCGTGACGCAGGCCAATGTCGAGGAGATGGCGAAGTCGCAGACACCAGCGGTGCAGCGACTGCTAGGTGCCTCCGGCGATCTCGGCTCCCGGCTCGGGCTCGATAACAAGTGGCTGGTCACGGCGATCAAGGCGACCGGCAATTATGGCGAGATCTATGAGCGCAACGTCGGCAAAGGCAGCCCGCTGAAGCTCGAGCGCGGCCTCAACGGCCTCTGGGACAAAGGCGGCTTGATGTACGCCATTCCGTTCAAGTGAAGTTTCGAAGCGCAGCGAAATCCGGGACCAGTTTCACCCGGTCGTGCACTTTCCCCGGATTGCGCTGCGCTCCATCCGGGCTACGGGAAATCCATTCCTGCGGACAGAGCCTCTCACCCAGCCCTCTCCTTGTAAGAACGGGGAGAGGATTGAGAAGGAGCGACAAACTTCATGCGCATCACCCTGATCCACGCGCTCAAGCATTCCATCGCCCCGATCGAGTCGGCGTTTGCGCATCTTTGGCCGGAAGCGCGGCTGATGAACCTGCTCGACGACAGCCTCTCGGCGGATCTGGCGCGCGACGGCGCGCTCACCGACGCCATGACCGACCGCTTCCTTGCGCTCGGGAATTATGCGGTTGCGACCGGGGCAGATGCGATCCTGTTCACCTGCTCGGCCTTCGGACCCTGCATCGAGGCGGTTGCGCGCGCGCATGCGGCGATGCCCGTCCTGAAACCGAATGAAGCGATGATCGAGCAGGCGGTGACGATGGGCCGGCGCATCGGCCTGCTCTCGACCTTCCCGCCGACGCTGCAATCGATGCCGCCGGAGTTTCCGGCCTCGGTCGAGATCGTGCCGAAGCTCGCCGATGGCGCGCTCGCTGCGCTCGACCGCGGCGACCGCGCCACGCACGATCGCCTGATTGCGGAAGCCTCAAGAGACCTGCGCGGCTGCGACGTGATTGCGCTTGCGCAATTCAGTATCGCAGCTACCGCGCCCCTGGTCACTGATGCCACCGGCAAGCCGGTGGTGACGACGCCTGACAGCGCCGTGCTTAAACTGATGAAACTGTTGTCGGTGACGCGCTAAAGCATGATCCGGAAAAGTGTGAAGCGGTTTTCCGGAAAGATCATGCGCAAACAACAACCTAAAGCGCGATGACGATTCATCCTGATCTCATCGCGCTTTAATCGGTCTTGCCGCTGCGGCGCGCTCCCTTGATCGCAACCTCCAGCGCAAGCTTGGTCTCGGCCACAAAGTCCTCGACCAGTTCCTCAAGCGTGGTGTGCGCCGACCGGCCGGTGAGCATGCCCTGCTCGGCCAACATCACCACGCCGTGCAGCGCGGCCCAGATCTTGAGGGCGTGCCTCTCGCGCAAATAGCCGACGGCCGGGGCCTCCAGCGCCTCGATCACGAGCGCGAAGGTCTCGTTCGTCGCCGCGTGCAGCTCGCTCCCCACGTCCGCGCAGGAGACCGTGCGCGAGGCGAACATCAGCCGGTAGATGCCAATGCGGCGCAGGCCGAAATCCAATGTGGCCTGGGCGAGCCGCGAAAGCTTCGACTGTTTCGATGGCCTTGCCATGGCTTCACGCAGCACAGCGGTGAACTGCCGGAAGGCTTCAGCCGTCACCGCGGCGAGCAGCGCCTCACGATCGGCGAAATGACGATATGGCGCAGGCTGGGAGACGCCGAGTTCCTTCGCCAGCGCCTTGATGCTGATCGCCTCCGCCCCGCCCTGCTCCGCCTCACGCAAGGCGGCCTTGATCAGGGCGTCGCGAAGATCACCATGGTGATAGGCATTTTGCGGCTTGCGGGCGAGTTGTGTCGGCATGTTGAGCGGAAACCTATAAGTTTGCGCTTGACAGGGAAAGCCCGTCCGCAATGTAATATACTATAACTTGTTTCGCGGACATCGCTGCGAAGAAGAATCAATGAGGAACGCGCCCGGCCCCCTTGAGGGGCGGCCCGCATGCGCACGACCGAGGGAGCTTAAATGGCAGAACGACTGAGGGTTCAGGTCGATCCCGACAAGTGCCAGGGCCATGCCCGCTGCAAGGCGCTGGCACCCGAACTGTTCGAGCTCGACGAATACGGCAATGCGCATGCGGTCGGCGACGGCACGGTGCCAGCCGGCCTGGAAGACAAGGCCTGGCTTGCCAAATCCAACTGTCCGGAAATCGCGATCGAAGTGACTGAGGAATAGCGCGCCGCGCGTTCCTGCGTTCTTCCGTGAACACAATCCCCGAGGATCCAGAGATGTCCGACGTCAGCCAACCCGCCGCCCATCCGCCCGTTACCGATTGGCTCCACGATTTCGACCACACCGATCCGCACTGGACGGAAGATCCCTTCCCGATCTGGGACCAGATGCGTGCAGCAAGCCCGGTCGTGCATACCGAGCGCTTTCTCGGCTGTTATCTGCCGACAACCTACGAGGCGGTGCGGCAGATCGCCAACGACACCGAAAGCTTCTCCTCGCGCCGCATCATCGTTCGCGATGAGCGGCCCGAAGTCGCCAAGAACGCGGCGCCGCCGATCACCTCCGATCCGCCAGACCACAAGCCGGCCAAGCAATTGCTGCTGCCGCCGTTCACGCCGGATGCGATGAAGAAACTCGAGCCGCGCGTCCGCGCCATCTGCAACGAGCTGATTGACGAATTCATCGCCGACAGCAAGGTCGACGCCGCTGCGAGCTACACCAAGCATATCCCGGTGCGCGCGATCGCCCACATGCTCGGCATCCCCGAGGGCGACGGCGACCTCTTCATCAAGTGGATCCACATGATCCTCGAGCTGAGCATCAAGAACGAGATGATGCTGAAGCAGGCGGCCGACGAGATGACCGATTATTTCGCCGGCCATGTCGAAGCGCGCAAGAAGACGCCGGGCGACGACCTGATCTCCTATCTCCTCAATGCCCGTGACAAGAACGGGCAGCCGCTCGAGGACACCCACATCTACGGCTCGCTGCGGCTGCTCCTGATCGCAGGTATCGACACCACCTGGAGCGCGATCGGCTCCTCGCTCTGGCACCTCGCGAGAACGCCCGCCGACCGGGAGCGCCTGATCGCCGAGCCTGAGCTGATGCCGATCGCCGTCGAGGAACTCCTGCGTGCCTATTCGCCGGTGACGATGGCGCGCGAGGTGGTGAAGGAGACGACCATCTCCGGCTGCCCGGTCAAGCCGGGCAACATGGTGCTGCTGTCGTTCCCGGCCGCCAACCGCGACCCCAAAATGTTCCCCGATGCCGACAAGGTCGTGCTCGACCGCCGGGAGAACCGCCATGCCGCCTTCGGGCTCGGCATCCACCGCTGCGTCGGTTCCAACCTGGCGCGGATGGAGATGCAGGTCGCAATTGAGGAATGGTTGAAGCGAATTCCGGACTTCCGGCTCGACCCGGCCGGCACCGTGACCTGGTCGCAGGGGACCGTGCGCGGGCCGCGCCAGTTGCCATTTCTGCTTGGAAAGTCCATGTAGCCTCTTGAGAACAAAAGTTCTGGGAGGCCGGTGATGACAGACCAAGCAATCAAGCCGGCCTCCGAGCACTTCGACATTGCCGATGCCCAACGCCGCATCAAGGCGATCTTCATCGGATCGATCGGCAATCTGGTCGAATGGTATGATTTCTACGCCTATACGGCGTTCGCGCTGTATTTCGCGCCGGCGTTCTTTCCCGGCAACGATCCCGTCGTCCAGCAACTGAACGTCGCCGTCGTGTTCGCGGCGACCTTCCTGATGCGCCCCCTGGGCGGCTGGTTCTTCGGCTATCTCGCCGATCATTTCGGGCGCCGGATCTCGCTGACGCTCTCCGTCGTCTTCATGTGCTTCGGCTCGCTGATCATCGCGGTGACGCCGACCTATGCCTCGATCGGTCTTGCCGCGCCGGCCATCCTGGCGGTCGCGCGCGTGATCGAGGGCTTAAGTCTCGGCGGCGAATATGGCGCCAGCGCCACCTATTTGAGCGAGGTCGCCGATCCCCGGCATCGCGGCTTCTATTCAAGCTTTCAGTACGTCACCCTGATCGGCGGACAGTTGACCGCGATCATCGTGCTACTGCTGTTGCAAAAGGTGTTTCTCACGCCCGATGAGCTGAAGGCCTGGGGCTGGCGCATTCCGTTTGCGATCGGTGCGGGGCTTGCGATCTTCGCCGCGGTGATGCGGCGTGGCCTGCATGAGACCGAGGCATTCGAGGAAGCCAAGAAGGTGGTGAAGCCGACCGGCTCCATCGCGAACCTCCTGAAATATCCGCGTGAGCTGTTGCTGGTGGTGGGCCTCACGGCCGGCGGTACCGCGGCATTCTATACCTTCACCACCTACATGCAGACCTTCGTCAAACTCTCGGTCGGACTGACCGAGGACCAGACCACTTTCGTGATCTTCGGCACGCTGATCTTCGCGACCATCCTGCAGCCGATCTATGGCGCGATCTCCGACAAGATCGGACGCAAGCCGCTGCTGATCTTTTTCGGCGTCGCCGGCACACTCGCAACCGTCCCGCTGCTGATGACGCTGAAGGAGACGAAATCGCCCTTCATGGCGTTCGTGCTGATCTGCTGCGCCTGGCTGTTCGTCGCCGGCTACACCTCGATCAACGCGGTGGTGAAGGCCGAGCTGTTCCCTACCAACGTTCGCGCGCTCGGTGTGGGACTGCCCTATGCGATCACGGTATCCCTGTTCGGCGGCACCGCGCCGGCGATTGCGCTCTATTTCAAGACCATCGGGCACGAGGACTGGTTCTATTACTATCTCAGCGGCATCATCTGCCTCTCGCTCATCATCTATGCTACGATGCGCGACACCAAGCATGCCTCCGCGATGCACCGTCACGAGTAGACATCGTCACGGCTAGACATTGCCACGAGTAGATCATGGCTGACGAGAACGAGCCGCCGCCCGAAAGCAAGCTGACGCGGACCAAGGAGAAATGGGCGCGCGAGGGCCGCTTCCTCACCGGCAGGATCACGCGCCCGGAAGACCAGCGCCTGCCGCCCGGGCAGCATCTCACCAAGGATTGGCCCGTGCTCGATCTGGGCCTCACCCCGGAAATCTCGCGGGAACGCTGGCGGCTCGACGTCTATGGCGCGGTCGAGAACCCGGTGTTCTGGACGTTTGCGGAATTCACGGCGCAGAAGCAGGCGCAATTCACCTCTGACATCCATTGCGTGACGACCTGGTCACGCTACGACAACCAGTGGGAGGGGCTTGCGACGCGCGAGCTGCTGGCGACCTGCCAGCCGCACGATGATGCGCGCTTCGTCGTGCTGCATTCCTATGACGGCTACACCACCAATCTGTCGCTGGAGGATTTCGCCGCTGAGGACGCCCTGCTCGCCCATAGCTGGTCGGGCCAGCCGCTGTCCGAGGAGCATGGCGGTCCAGTGCGGTTGGTCGTGCCGCATCTTTATTTCTGGAAGAGCGCCAAATGGCTCCAGGCGATCGAGTTTCTGACCGAGGATGCGCCCGGCTATTGGGAAGTTCGGGGCTATCATAACCGCGGCGATCCCTGGACTGAGGAGCGCTATTCCGGAGGCTGACCTTCCCACCTCATAGAGAGAGGTGGACGCCCACAGCGAGGAGATGCCCATGGCGATGGAACGCTTTCAGTTCACAGGCGAAGGCGGCCATCTGCTGGCGGCCGCGCTGGAATTGCCGGAGGGCGACCCCGCGGCGTACGCGCTGTTTGCGCACTGTTTCACCTGCGGCAAGGACGTGCTCGCCGCACGCCGCATCGCGGTCGCGCTCGCGGCAAAGGGCATCGCCGTGCTTCGCTTCGATTTCACCGGGCTTGGCTCGAGCGAAGGCGACTTCGCAAACTCCACCTTCTCCTCCAACGTCGCCGATCTCGTGCACGCCGCCGATCATCTGCGCGCAACGCGCAAGGCACCGGCGATCCTGATCGGCCATAGCCTCGGCGGCGCTGCGATCCTGGCGGCAGGCGGAAAGATTCCGGAGGCCAAGGCGGTGGTGACGATCGCGGCGCCGTCCGATCCTGCGCATGTCACGGGATTGTTCCGAAAGCATCTGGACGATATCCGCAAGCAAGGCGAGGTCGAGGTGTCGCTTGCTGGGCGGCCCTTCCGCATCAAGCGCGAGTTCCTCGACGACATCGTCGAGCACGAGCTGATGAAGGACCTCACCACACTGCACAAGGCGTTGCTGGTGATGCATTCGCCGGTTGACGACACCGTCGGCATCGACAATGCGACGAAGATTTTCGTCTCGGCGAAACATCCGAAGAGCTTCATCTCGCTCGACCATGCCGATCATCTGCTCGGCAAGGCGAGCGACGCCGTTTATGCCGCCGACGTGATCGCGGCCTGGGCCAGCCGCTATGTCGAAGCGGCAAGACCGGCAAAAGTGGCAGACCTCCCTGAAACGCCGCGCCAGGTCATCGTGCAGGAGACCCGCAAGAGCAAGTTCAACCAGATGATCTCCGTCGGACCGCACCGCCTGGTGGCCGACGAGCCGGTCGCGGCCGGCGGCGAGGACGCCGGCCCCGGCCCCTATGATTTTCTGCTCGCTGGCCTCGGCGCCTGCACCTCCATGACCATGCGGCTCTATGCCGACCGCAAATCCCTGCCGCTCGATCGCGTCACGGTGACGCTGAAGCACTCCAAAATCCACGCGAAAGATTGCGAGGAGTGCGAGACGCGCGACGGCATGCTCGACCAGATCGACAGCGTGATCGCCATGGAAGGCACACTCGACGCCGAGCAGCGCAAGAAGCTGATGGAGATCGCCGACAAGTGCCCGGTACATCGCACGCTGACGTCAGAGATCAGGATCGTGACCAAGGCGGCGGAGTAGTCTAAGCCGGCCGAGAACTCGCTTCCGCCGCCGTCTTGAGCGGCTGCACCCGCAACGCGCCGCGCAGGCCAGCGGTCGTGCCGAGCAGGATGCCGGCGACGGCGACGAACGACGCCAGTGCCAGCGTCGAGAGCCCCGTGAGCCCCTGCCCGATCGAGCAGCCAAAGGCCATGACGCCGCCAATACCCATCAGCGCCGCGCCGCCCGCCGAGCGCAGCATGTGGCGCGGCGACGTGTAGCCCTCGAGCTGGAAACGCCCCGTCGCAAGCGCCGTGACAAGGCTACCGGCGAACACGCCGGCGACCGTGGCGATGCCGAAATTGAGTGTCAGGCCGGTCGACAGCATGGCATATTGCAGCGCGTCCGCGATCGGCGCGATGAAGGTCAGCGAAGTCACCGGTACCGGGTTGAAATCGTCAGCGCCGAGGAAGCCGGTGACATACCAGCCGCCGGCGATCAGGAGACCGACGATAGCGCCTGCCGCGATCTGACCCGGTGAGCGGCGGAACGCCGCGTGGGCAAAGGCGAACAGCACCAGCGCTGCGGCGACCACGACAGCAGCGAGCGTTCGCGAGGCAGCATCGCCGAGCTCGAAAGCAGACAACAGCGCCGGCAGCGAATTCGCGCCCACGGTGGCCTGCGAGGCCTGCACCAGCGCAATGCGCGCGGGAGCGATCAGGCCTTTCAGCGTCATCTGCGCTGCGATCGCCAGCACGATCACGACGACGAAGGAGCGGAGATTGCCGCGGCCAAGCAACACAAGCGCGCGCGAGCCACAGCCGTTCGACAGCACCATGCCGTAGCCGAACAGGAGCCCGCCGAGGAAGAGCACCGGCGCCGAGAAGGTCTGTTGCAGATAGATCGACTTGCCGAGATCGACCACGCCGCTTCCGGCGAGGAACTGGCTCGCGGCGATCGCGACCGCCATCGCCAGCGCGTAGGTGCGCGCAAGGCGGCCATCGCCATCTGCGATGTACCCGCGCATGCTGCTCATCAGGCAGAAGCCGCTGAGCAGGCCGACGGCGCCGTAGACGAGGCCGATGGCAAGGCCGGCGAAGATGACAATCGCAGCAGCAGATTCCATGTTCAAATTTTGGGTCGTTGCTTCGACGACATGTTACGGCTTCAGGATCACGCGATCGCGCGAGGAGCCCGCGACAGCGACATAGGCCTCCTTAGCGTGCTCCAGCGCATAGATCGCGCCTTCCTTGATGGGGAACGGCTTCAGATGCCCGCTGGCAAAGCCGGGACCGAGATCGCGCAGCACGGCTCCCGTCGCGATCGACGACAGACCGAGCGTGTCGATGCCGACATAGGTGTGCTGGCCGCGATAAAACTCCAGAATGTTGAACTGCACGATACGGTCGATCGCCGCGATCAGGATCTGCCGACCGCGCAGGGCCAGCGACTTGTGCGCGGCCTGGAAATAGGGATCGCCGACCGTGTTAAAGACGATATCGGCGCCCTTGCCGCCGGTCACTTCGCGCACGCGCGCTGCGATATCGGTGGCTGAGGCGTCGATCACCTCTACGGGCGCGTTCCTGTGGCCTTCATAGGCTTCGGCCTTGCGCACCACGCCGATCACGCGCGCGCCTTGCCACGTCGCGATCTGCACGGCGGCCTGGCCGACCTTGCCGTTGACGCCCATCACCAGCACGGTCTCGCCCTGCTTCGGCAGGCCGGCGCGACGAAAGCCTTCCATTGCGGTGACGAAGGGCACGCCAATGCCAGCAGCTTCCTCCCAGGACAACGCCGCGGGCTTTTCCACCACCGCCTCGAGCCCGACGACGAGATGCGTCGCGTGGGTGCCGTCGCGGCGGATGCCGAGGTCGCCGGATGAGCCGAACACCTCGCGGCCGACGGTGCCGGCCGGGCCATCGACCACCACGCCGGCATAATCGCGGCCGGGCGTGCGCGGGAACACGGCATAGGGCATCAAGCCGGTCGCGGCCTTCACGTCGGACGGATTGACGGCGGCGGCTTTCACTTCGATCAGGATATCGTTGACGCCACGCGCGAGCGTGTGATGCTCGACGCGAGGTGCAAGCGCCGCTGCGTTCTCGACCTTGGCATTGAGGCGCACGCAGCGCGCTTCGACGGTTTTGCTATCGGCTGCCGACATCGAAAGACCCACGATTTCTCGCAGGCCTTGTCGCCTTTGGGGCCGGTCAAGTCAATCCTTCGGCCGCTTGTCGTAGAGGCGCTTCGCCTTGCCCAGCGACCGCTCCAGCGTAGCCGGCGCGACGGCCCGCACCTTGGCGGTGATGCCGATTGTGTTCTTGATGTGGGTCGATATCCGCTCGGCGTGGTCGACGAGCCCGCGGCCGTCCCAGCTCTCGGGACGCGCCTCCGCGATGATGGTCAGCTCATCCATCCGGCCCTCGCGGGTCAGTTCCAGGATGAAATGGCCGCCGCACCAATCGGTCGCGAGCAGCACCTCCTCGATCTGGGTCGGGAACAGGTTGACACCGCGCAGGATGATCATGTCGTCGGACCGTCCCGTCACCTTCTCCATCCGCCGCATTCCGGGACGAGCCGTGCCTGGCAACAGTCGTGTCAGGTCGCGGGTGCGATAGCGTATCACCGGGAAGGCCTCCTTGGTGAGGGAGGTGAACACCAGCTCGCCCCTCTCGCCGTCCGGCAGCACAGCGCCGGTCTCGGGATCGATCACTTCTGGGTAGAAGTGATCCTCCCAGATGTGCAGACCGTCCTTGGTCTCGATGCATTCCTGCGCGACGCCCGGACCGATCACTTCGGACAGACCATAGATGTCGGTCGCATCCATGTCGAAGGCCTCTTCGATCTCGCCGCGCATTGCGTTGGTCCAGGGCTCGGCGCCAAAAATGCCGACCTTGAGCGAGCATTGGCGCGGATCGAGCTTCTGGCGCTTGAACTCATCCAGGATCGCCAGGATGTAGCTCGGCGTCACCGTGATGATGTCGGGTCGGAAATCGTTGATGAGCTGCACCTGCCGTTCGGTCATGCCGCCGGAAATCGGCACCACCGTGCAGCCAAGCTTTTCCGCGCCGTAATGAACGCCGAGGCCGCCAGTGAAGAGGCCATAGCCATAGGCGTTGTGGATGATCATGCCGGTACGGCCGCCGGCAGCGCGGATCGAGCGCGCCATCACCTCTGACCATGTGTCGATATCCGCTCTCGTATAGCCGACGACGATCGGCTTGCCCGTCGTGCCGGAGGAGGCATGCACGCGCACCAGCTTTTCGCGGGGGACCGCGAACATGTCGAAGGGATAGTTGTCGCGCAGATCCGTCTTCACCGTGAACGGAAACTTTGCGAGATCGGACAGCTCTTTGAAATCAGACGGATGCACGCCGGCCTGGTCGAAGGCTTTGCGATAATGCGCGACGTTGTCGTAGGCGTGCTTCAGCGACCAGGCCAGTCGCTGCGTCTGCAACGCCATGATCTCGTCGCGCGATGCGCGCTCGTGCGCGTCCATCTCGGCGCTATAGGCGTTGCCACCTGCCTTCAGCCTGGTCAGAGCCATCCTCGTTTCCCCACATCATTTATTTGTTTTTGTGTTCACTGATCCTGCGGTGGCAGCCACGTGCCGGGAATGACACGCGAATGCCCGCGGAATTCGGCGATGACGGCCTCGCCGGCGGTGACGCGCACGTCATAGATGCCGGAGCGGCCGCTGCGGGTGACCTCGCGCGCTCTTGCAATGAGGCGATCACCGAGCTTGCCCGGCCGGATGAATGTGATCTGACCTTGCGCCGCGACGACGCGTTCATTGTGCGAGTTGCAGGCGAACGCGAAGGCGGAATCCGCGAGCGTGAAGATGAAGCCGCCATGGGCGATGCGCTGGCCGTTGACCATGTCCGGCCGCACCGTCATCGCCAGCGTCGCAAAGCCCGGGCCGATCTCGACGACCTCCATGCCGAGACCTTGCGAGGCATCGTCCTCCGCCCACATCGCATCGGCGCAGGCGCGGGCGACGTCTTCCGGTGACAGGGCTGCTTTGACGTTCACTCGCGTCTCCCACTTGTTATTTTTGTGTGCGATGTTCTGCCGATCGCTCAAGACTGTCAAATAATGCGACGCATTTGCACCATCAGGTTCTGATGCACCTTCTCAGACATGGTCGTAGTCGACCACGACCCGCTCCGACGAGGGTTTTGCCTGGCAAGTCAGGACGAAGCCCGCCTTCAGCTCCCAAGGCTCCAGCGAATAGTTGATGTCCATCGGCGCCTCGCCCTCGACCAGCTTGGCGCGGCAGGTCGAGCACATGCCGCCCTTGCAGGCAAACGGCAGATCGACGCCGGCGCGCAGTGCGGCATCGAGGATGGCTTCGTCCTCGGCGACCGGAACATCGCGGCGCTTGCCGTCGATGATCAGCGACGCGACGGCCTTGGGCGGCGCATCGACTGCGACCTCCTTCTTCGGACGCGGCTTGCCGCCGAACTCGGACACGAAGCGCTCGACGTGGATGCGATCGTCCGCAATGCCGAGGTCGCGGCAGGTCGCCTCGATCTCCTCGCTCATGCCAAGGGGGCCGCAGACGAAGACGTGATCGACGCTCGCGGCCGGTACGAGCGAGCGCAGCAGCACCCTCACCTTCTCGCCGTCGAGCCGGCCATGCAGGATCGGGATATCCTGCTCCTCGCCGGAGATGACGTGGAAGATCGAGAGCCGATCGATGAACCGGTCCTTGAGTTCCTCGAGCGCCTCCAGGAACATGATGTTGTCGGTCGCGCGGTTGCCGTAGAACAGGAAGAAGCGGCTCCTGGGTTCGCGCGCCAGCACGCCTTTCACGATCGAGAGGATCGGCGTGATGCCAGACCCCGCGGCAAAGCCGACATGGACGCGCGCGGCGTCGCCTTGCGGGATCGCACCGAAGCGCCCGGTCGGCGTCATCACGTCGAGCTCGTCGCCGCACTTCAATTCGTCCGCGGCCCAATTCGAAAACGCGCCACCGTCGACTTTCTTCACGGCGATGCGAAGCTCACCGTCGTCAGGACCCGAGCAGATCGAATAGGAGCGGCGCACCTCCTCACCGTCGAGCATGGTGCGGAGCGTCAGATACTGACCGGGCGTGAAAGTATAGTCGCTCGCGAGCTCGCGCGGAATGACGAAGGTCATCGACACGGCGTCCGAGGCTTCGCGACGGAGGTCGTTGACGGTGAGGCGATGAAAACGTGGTGCGGCTGCGGACACCGTGGACACCTAGATTTGGCCCACCGCCGTCATTGCGGGGAGCGAAGCGACGACGCAATCCAGAATCCCTCCGAGGAGACAGTCTGGATTGCTTCGCTCGCAATGACGATGGGCTGGCATTGTGCGTTTCTCAATGGCACTTGAAATAATCGAACGGTTCGCGGCAGGACTTGCAGCGCCAGAGCGCCTTGCAGGAGGTCGAGCCGAATTCGGACAACAGCTCGGTATGCACAGAGCCGCATTGCGGACATGCGACGGCTTGCTCGCCGAACAGCGCACGACGCGAGCTCGAGGCCTGCGGCGGCGCGATGCCATAGGCGCGGAGTTTCTGGCGGCCGTCCTCGCTCATCCAGTCGGTGGTCCAGGCCGGCGACAAGACCGTGCGCACCTTGGGCCGCGCGAAACCGGCGCGCTCCAGCGCCAGCTCGATTTCGAGCGCGATCATGTTCATCGCCGGGCAGCCCGAATAGGTCGGCGTGATCGCGACCTCGACGCGATCACCGTCAACGACAACATCCCGCAGCACGCCGAGATCGGCAATGGTCAGCACCGGGATCTCCGGATCGACCACGGTTGCCGCAGCGTTCCATGCGCGCTGGCGCAGATCGCTCTCGCTGTCGAGAGCCGTCACCATGTCAATCCCGGGAAGGTCCGCTGCATCGACTGCAACTCGCTGAGGAGATGGCCGAGATGCTCGCTGTGTCGGCCCACGCGGCCACCCTGCTGCATCCAGCTGTTTTGCGGTAGCGTGAGTGTCGCCTCGCGGACGACATCGGAGAGCGTCGTCAGCCAGCGATCGCGCAACGTCGCCGGATCGATCGCGATGCCGGCATCGATCAGGCCGCGCTCGCCTTCGTCGACGGCAAACATCTCGCCGGTGAAGGCCCAGAGGTGATCGATCGCTCCTTGCGCACGCGCGTGGCTCTCCTCGGTTCCGTCGCCGAGGCGGATGATCCATTCCGAGGCATGGCGCAAATGATAGGCGCTTTCCTTCTCGGACTTGGCGGCAATCGCAGCGAGCGTCGCATCGCACGAATTCATCATCGCCCGCCAATAGAGATCTGCGAAGGCGGAATAGAAGAACTGCCGCACCAGAGTCTGGGCGAAGTCACCGTTCGGCTGCTCGACCAGCAGCAGGTTGCGGTACTGCCTGACATCACGCAGGTAGGCGAGCTTGTCCTCGTCATTGCTTTTGCCTTCGACCTTGGCCGCATAGGTGTAGACCTCGCGGGCGTGGCCGATGAGGTCGAGCGCGATGTTGGAGAGTGCCATGTCCTCTTCCAGCATCGGCGCGTGTCCGCACCATTCCGACAGCCGATGCCCGAGGATCAACGCATCATCGGCGCGGCGCAGGGCGTAGAGCACCAGCGGCGTCTCGGAGACCTGGATGTTGGCGACGGGCATCACATGTGCCCCACTTCTTCCGGCACCTCGTAAAACGTCGGGTGCCGGTAGATCTTGGATTCCGCCGGCTCGAACATCATGCCCTTCTCGGCGGGATCACTCGCCGTAATGGCAGTGGACGGCACGACCCAGATCGACAAACCTTCGCCGCGACGGGTGTAGATGTCGCGCGCGGCTTGCAAGGCCATGGTGGCGTCGCTCGCATGCAGCGAGCCGACATGCTTGTGCGCAAGACCGTTGCGGCTGCGGATGAAGACTTCCCACAGCGGCGTGTTCGGCGTCGTCATCGTGATCTCCCTATTCGGCGGCTTGCGCGGTCTGGCGATGCAGGCGCTTGGCTGCATAGCTAGCTGCTGCCTCGCGCACCCAGGCGCCCTCGTCATGCGCCTTGCGGCGCGCGGCGATGCGGTCGCGGTTGCAGGGGCCGTTGCCGGCGAGCACCTGCTTGAATTCGGTCCAGTCGATCTCGCTGTAGCGCCAGTGCCCGTCGTCATCCTGCGTCATGCCGGGGTCGGGAATGGTAAGGCCGAGATACTGCGCCTGCGGCACGGTCGCATCGACGAACTTCTGGCGCAGCTCGTCATTGGAGAAGCGCTTGATCTTCCATTTCGTCGAGGCATCGCTGTGCTGGCTCGCGGCATCGGGCGGGCCGAACATCATCAGCACCGGCCACCACCAGCGATTCAATGCGTCCTGCGCCATCGCCTTCTGCTCATCCGAGCCGCGGCACAGCGTCAGCATGATCTCGTAGCCCTGGCGCTGGTGGAAGGACTCTTCCTTGCAGACGCGGATCATCGCGCGGGCGTAGGGGCCATAGGAGCAGCGGCACAGCGGGATCTGGTTCATGATCGCGGCGCCGTCAACCAGCCAGCCGATGGTACCGATATCGGCCCAGGTCAGCGTCGGATAATTGAAGATCGAGGAATACTTGGCCTTGCCGGCGAGCATCGCATCGACGAGCTCCTCGCGCGAGGAGCCGAGCGTCTCGGCGGCGGCATAGAGATAGAGCCCGTGGCCACATTCGTCCTGCACTTTCGCAAGCAGCGCCGCCTTGCGGCGCAGCGTCGGCGCGCGGGTGATCCAATTGCCCTCGGGCAGCATGCCGACGATTTCGGAATGAGCGTGCTGGGAGATCTGACGGGTGAGCGTCTTGCGATAGGCCGCCGGCATCCAGTCGTTCGGCTCGATGCGCTCCTCGGCATCGACGCGCGCCTGGAACTGTGCAGCCTTGGCGGCATCCTCGAGGCCGCGATCATCGGCCTCGGCCGTATTCAGCGCCTGGGTGTACATGCGCATCCTCCCGATTTATTGGGAGGCAAGATATAACAGAAATTAGATCATGCAAGATATTTCTGTAACATAAACTCAAACCTCGAATCTCCTTTCCAGGAGCTTCCGGGCGGCCGGCAATGACCCCTTTTCATTGGTTCCATGACCATCAAGCCATTGTTCCGACGGGGCGAGCAGTGCGCGATAGATCTCAGCACAGAGCTCGCGAGCCGCCCTGCCCGGCCAGTCCGCCGGCAACAATTCACCTGGCAGGAGTGGATCGCGCAGCACGACGCGGCGGTAGTAGTGGATCAGCAGGATGCGCGCGGTGAAAGCGTCGGCGTCGGCGAGGTCAGTGCCGCGCGCAATCGCGGCGCGCAACGGCTCGAACATCTTCATGAATCTGAGATAGGCATCGGCCGTACGATCAAGCGGCCAGCTCGCGCGGAGCAGGCGGCGGCCGCTGTCATCCTCGGCCGAGACCTCGAGGCGGATCGCGCCGGCAGCCTCGTCAGGCACCGCCACGCCCGATGGCGCAACCCATACGCCGGGCAACGGGCTGCCAAAGCCGGCATTGCGCAGCGCTTCACGCGAGGCGTCGCGGTCCTCGCCATTGGCGATCAGCAGCAGTTCGAAGCGGCCGGTCCAGTCGGATGGCGGCGGATCGTAGATGTGGCGCGTCGCGGCCTCGAAGGTCTGGCGGCCTTTTTCAGCGAGGCGATAGAAACTATTGCGGCCGACTTTCTCGCGCGTCAACCAGCCGTCGGCGGCAAGCCGCGACATCGCAGTGCGGACGACGCCGCTGTCGATGTCGAGACCTTCAAAAAATTCGAGCAACGTGCCGAGCCACACCGAACCGCCGCGCGGCACGATGGCATCGCCGAACACGGTGATGACGATGGAGCCGGTGCGCGACGGCTCGCGCTTGAGCTGGTCGATGATGCGGGAAAGCGGATGCGCCATGCGTCAGGCATAGCGCGATTTGCGCTAATGCCAAAGCTGGGCTCGATCCTCAGGATGAGGTCGAACAGCTACCGTTAGAGATTCGATCTCAACCCTCATGGTGAGGAGCGCGGCAAAGCCGCGCGTCTCGAACCATGCAGGCCCGCTCAGCGATGCGGATCCGGGTAGACCAGGCTGCGCCAGCCGCCGCGATCGAAGGGCTGCCACTGGCCCTCTTTCTGCGCCAGACGATCAGCCACCGCGTAGACCGCCGCAGGATGGTGCCCCATGCCGCAATGGCTGCTCTCGACCTCGATGCTCTCGCTCTCAGCGCCCGTCTTCTCCATGCAGCCCTGCCAGGCGCAGACGCCGTCGGTACGGCTGAAGATGGCGGTGGTCGGCACCGGCGGCGGAACGGCGAGGTCGCCGCCGAAACGCGGATCGACCTCGTCGGCTTTGCGACCGCTCGCCCATTCATAGACGCGCCAGGCATTGGTCGAGCGCGGATCGCCCGCAAAGGGACTGCCGAGCGTGATCACCTGGCGTACGCGCTCCGGCATCATCTTGGCAAGCTGGCGCGCATAGAGGCCGCCCAGGCTCCAGCCGACCAGGCTGATCTTGCGACCATGGGTGTCGCTGAGCTCCTGGACCAGATCGACCATCGCATGCTGCACGCCCGGGCGCAGGCCATAGTTGCGGCCCTGGCGCCAGCCGCTCACCGCATAGCCCTTGCCCTTCAGGAAGGAACGCAGAGGACGCGTCGAGGCGTCGGATGCGACGAGGCCGGGCAGCACCAGCACCGGATGGCCGTCGCCACGCGCCGCGAGGCTTAGGAGCGGTAGCGCGCCGAGGAAGGCGCCGAGCTCGTGGATCGCCCGGCCCTCCAGAAACATCAGGGTGCGGGACGGCGGACGCAGCGTCTGGGCAGTAGCGGTCATCACTATTTCCTCTGAAGGCGCCGGCCGCGGTGCCGGTCAATGGGCATGAATTCCAAGACGCCGGCTTCTTGATCGTTCCGCAGCGCAACATGAATCAACTAGGCGGCCGGTTCCCGACATTCAAGCCGGGGAAATCGGGAGCGACAATAGGCCCGCGCGTTAATGCTAACGGTCGTGACGCAAAAGTCACAGCAATCGAAGCAGGAATTCTACGGAGTAGAGCGCAAGACCCGCCAGCCCGCCGATCATCGAGCCGTTGAAGCGGATGTATTGCAGGTCGCGGCCGATGTTGATTTCGATCAGCGAAATCAACTGCGTCATATTCCACGACTTGACCTGGTCGGAGATGAAGGTCGAGACGCCGCTCTTCTGGTCGGCGATGAAGCTGCGCAGCACCGTGACCAGGCCTTTGTTGATCTCGCCGCGCAGCTCCGCATCGCCCGCGAGCGCCTCTCCGGCCGCGACGAACATGCCTGCAAGATGATGCTGGAGCACTTGCGTCTCGCCGGAGGCACTGCGTTCGATGAAGGCGCGCGTGTTGGCCCACACTGTGCGCGCAAGGTCAGCAAGCTCGGGCCGCGCCAGGAGATCCCGCTTCAGACCGTCGATGCGGTCGATATACGTCTGGTCGGTGCCGAGCCGGTCGACGAAGGTCAGCACCATGCGGTCGAACTCGCCGCGGAACGGATGCTTGGGATCGCTGCGCACCTCCTCGAAGAAGGCGCTGGCTGAGGCCACGATCTTGTTCACCAAAAACTTGTCGGCACGGTATAGCGTGAGCAAAGTCGGCAGCTCCGCGCGCACCTTCTCGCGGATCATCGCCATGGTCTCCTTGCCCGTCAGCGTGTCGTGCATGACGCGCAGGAGATCGTCGAACAGGACCTGGTGTCGCCCCTCCGCCACGAAGCCGCGCAACGTCCCGGCCGCAAGCGGCGCGAGGTCGATGGCCTGCAGTTGCGAGGACATGCGGCGGATGATGAAGGTCATCAGGCCCGAGCTTTCCGTTGCGGAGAAAGCCTCCGGCAACAGCCGCAGCGCAAAGCGCGCGAGATCGTCGCTGCGCTTGCGATCGCGCAGCCAGTCGGCAATGAAGGAGCCGAAGTCGATTTCCTTCAGCTTCGCCTCGACCGGACCCGCCTCGAGGAAATGCAGCTGGATGAATTCGCCGAGCTTGTCGGCGATGCGGGCCTGATTGCTCTGGATGATCGCGGTATGCGGGATCGGCAGGCCGAGCGGCCGCTTGAACAGCGCCACAACGGCGTACCAGTCGGCGAGCCCGCCGATGGTCGCGGCTTCCGCAAACGCCGCGATGAAGCCGAATACGGGGTGCACGTTGAGCAGCCATTTCGCGACCACGAACAGCGCGAGCGTCGAGGCCAGCACGAACGTCGCCAGCGCCTTCACGCGCCGCAGCTCGGCTGCGCGCTCGGCGTCGCCGGGGACATCGAAGGAGAAGGTGCCGGATGTGGTCATGACTGGATCACAGTACCCGTCATTGCGAGCGAAGCGAAGCAATCCAGAATCTTCGCGCGGAAAGACTCTGGATTGCTTCGTCGCTTCACTCCCCGCAATGACAGTCGTCCAAAAAACAAGGCCCGCCGAAGCGGGCCTTAAAAACTCAATTGCTGAACTCAACGCACTTAGGCGGTCTTGTTGTAGACCTTCGCGAAATTGTCCTGAGCGGACTTCGCGCCATTGGCGGCGAGCTTGCCGAGATAGTCGGTGGTCGCCTTGGCGCGCGAGACGAACGCTTCGCCGCGGGCACGGAGCAGGCTGGACTGGATCTCGACGGCTTCGCTGACCGACTTGGCCGAAGCGAGCTTGTCGATGCCGGAGAAGAACGCCTCTGCGTCCTCGTAGATCGCCTGCTGGATGTTGCGGCTGATCTTGCCGGCCTCGGTGATGGAGTCAGCAGCCGCGTTCTCGATGGCGGCGGTCACCCGCTCGGAGCCAGCGAAAACCTCGGCAGCACGATCCTTGGCGGTGTTGGCAGTCTTCTTGACGAATTCGCGGGCAGCCTCGGGAACTTCCAGGTTCTGGATGTTCTTGAACGCGTCCTTGAAGCCCTCGAAAGCGGTGTTGGTTTCGGTCGTCATGGGGGTCTCTCCATCCTCAATTGTTTGAGCTATGGGCTCACCCCGTCCGGATTGGCCCGGGGCACGCCTTATATGGCACAGTTAATTGTGCGATGCAATATCCATATTGCACTGCGATATCACGAGATCGTGAACAGCCTCAACGGAAGGCATTGTGATGCCTCCCTAGCCATTTCGGGATCCGTTGCATCCAAACTGGGTCTGATTGCCGGATTCTAATGCCGGACGGCGCCTGGCAGCCCGTATGCCTCCATCTGGGCCTGGACCTGCGCGATGTTGTGCCCGAGCACGACGATGTCGTGGGTCTTGCCTTCGATATCCCGGACATGGTCGCGCAGCAGCGCTTCGGCCTTGAAGCCAAGGCTCTCGAACAGCGCGATCGCTGCCTGCTGGTCGACCGTCATCTGGACCGAGAGCTTTTCAAGGCCGGCACCGAGCGCGAGCGCAAACGTCTCCTGCGACACTGCCCGTCCAACTCCCTTCCCGCGCACGTCTGATGACACCACCATCCGGATCTCGCCGACATGGGGCGACCAGGAATGGGGGTCACGTACCAGCGTGCCGCAGCCGACGACCGTGCCACCCCTCACCGCCAGCAGGCTTTGAATCGCACCGCGCTCGATCTCCTTGACCCAGGCCGAGAGCACCTTCGGCTCGCTGATGTTGCGCGGCAAGAACAGGAGATCATGCGTTGGCAGCGCCTTGCCGAAGGCGAGCACGGCGGCTTCATCCGCCGGGGACATCAGGCGGATCTCGACGTCTCCAGCATCCGTCTTGACGTAACGCGGATAGGAACGGGCTTCACTCATGTCGACCTCTTCCCCAGCCAGGAGTCCAGCTTCGGCCATAGCCGCTTGATCGCGTTGGCACCCGCGACGAGCGAGACGTGGCCGCCCTTCAGCATCACCTCTTCCTTGTCCTCGGACCCGATCCTCGTGATCAGGTGCTTTGCGGCGTCATACGGCACGATGTGATCGTGCTCGGCGACCGCGTGCAGGATCGGCACCTTGATGTTTTCCAGCTTTGCCGCGCGTCCCCCGACCGACATGGTGTCGTTGAAGAGCTTGTTGTCCCACATCAGGTCCTTGGTGATGGCGCGGAAATATTCGCCGGCGAGCGGCAGCGTGTCGGTCGCCCAGCGGTCGAACATCCGGTAGGACTTGACGAACTCGTCGTTCCAGATGTTCTCCCAGAGTTGGATCTGGCTTACCGCGCGCGAGGCCGGGCGAAGCAACTCGAAGGAGGACAGGATCATCTCCGGCGGTACATTGCCGACGCTGTCGACGAGACGATCGACGTCGAAATAGCGGCGGTCGGAGAAATTTGAGAACAGCTTCATCTCGCGGAAATCGATGGGCGTGGTGAAGCAGATCAGATTCTTCATCGGCCCGTCGTTCACAATCGAGCCGTAGAGCAGCGAAAGGACGCCGCCGAAGCAATAGCCAATGATGGAGACGTCCTGCTCGCCGGAATCCTGCTGCACGCGGCGGATGCAATCGGGGATGAAGTCGAGGACGTAGTGCTCCATCGCCAGGCTCTTCTCCTCCGGCCGCGGCGCGGTCCAGTCGAGCATGTAGACGTCGTAGCCGCGTTTGAGCAGAAACTCGATGAAGCTCTGGCCCGGCACGAGATCGAGGATGTACCCGCGGTTGGTGGTGGCCATCACGATCAGCACCGGCACGCGGTAGATTTCGTCCGACATCGGGCGGTAGTGATAGAGGCTCATCGTGCCGCGCGAATGCAGCACGTCCTTCGGAGTCGAACCGAGGGTGGGACCTGAGGTCGAGAAATATTCGACGCCCTTGATGCTGCGCATGATGGCGCGCTGCACCTCGGACTGGATGCGCTCCGGGATCTCTGCGAAATCAAGTCCCGTCGGCGCATTCATTTTTGCTCTCCGCTTTCGGATGGCGGACGCTTGGTGCGCGGCGGCCGCGGTGCGCCGCCCGACTGCGTCGTGCCTGATGCAGCCGACATCTGGCTCAGCATCGACCTGATCTCGGCGAGCTGGCTTTCGATGGATTGCAGCCGTTCGGCAATGCCGGTCATCTGCTCGCGGCTCGGCAGATTCATCGAGAGAAGGTATTTCTCCATGAGATCGCCGAATTGCTTCTGAGCACCCGCAGCAGCGCCGCCGGCCCGGTTCATGGCCTGCGAGAATTCGGGCGTCTCCATCGCTTTGGTGGCGAACGAGTTGAAGCCTTTCTCCATCTCGCCAATCATCTTCTGCCACAAGGCGACCGGATCATTGATCTTGTCGGTCATCGGCGTCCTCCAGGTCGAGGGCTGTGTTGCCCTTCTTTTCCCGCCATACCACACCGTTGTGACGGGCGGGTCAACCCACGAGCGGCGGCCTGTTGTCGCGCACGCGGCTTCTTTGCAGCGGCAAACCGTGCGATACAACGTTGGTCGCCAGCAAGGGGGAACACGCCCGTGAATGCTTCCGCTCATCAGCCGCCGCAGACCGTCCGCACCAACGGCATCGACATCTGCTACGAGATTTTCGGCAACGACAACGCCGAACCTCTGCTGCTGATCATGGGGTTAGGGGCCCAGATGATCCACTGGGACGACGCGTTCTGCGAACAGCTCGCCGCACGTGGCTTTCGCGTGATCCGCTTCGACAATCGCGACATCGGCAAGTCCAGCCATCTGACCGGCGGCAAGCGGCTGACGCCGTTCGAGCTGTTGAAGCTGCGCCTCCTGAAGATTCCGGTGGCCGCAACCTACAAGCTGATCGACATGGCCAGGGACACGGTCGGCCTGATGGATGCGCTCGGGATCAAGTCGGCACATGTCGTTGGCGCCTCGATGGGTGGCATGATCGCGCAGGAGATCACGCTGTCGTTTCCGCAACGCGTGCGCTCGCTCACCTCGATCATGTCGACGACGGGCAATCCCCGCGTGCCGCCGCCGACCCGCGAGGCGGCTGCCATGCTGATGGCACCGCCGCCGCGCAGCAAGGAGGAATTCATCGTCCGCTACGGCCAGACCTGGAAAGTGCTGCGCGCAGGCCATTTTCCGGAGGAAGAGGCGCTCGATCCCGGCCGCGCGGAACGCGTATTCGCGCGCGGGCTCAATCCGGCCGGCGTCGGTCGGCAGCTTCGCGCCGTGCTCGCCTCGGGCAGCCGCAAGGAGCGCTTGCACGGCGTGAAGACGCCGACGCTGGTCATCCACGGTACCGTGGATCCGCTGGTGCACCCCGAAGGCGGCAAGGACACCGCAGCATCGATCCCCAACGCAACACTTCTGATGATCGACGGCATGGGGCACGCACTGCCGATGCGCTTCTGGCCGCAAATCATCGACGCAGTCGCCAAGCACGCCCATGGCGCCGCGGCGAAAGCGGCCTAACCTTTCCCCGCGATCCAGATTACATGGCGCGCGCCACCGCCTTTTCCGGTGGCGCGGACGTTGACTTCGTTGACCTCGAAGCCCGCGGCGCGAAGATGGCGTGAAAATTTCGCATGCGGCCCGGATGACCAGACGGCGAGCACGCCGCCCCGCCGCAGCGCCGTGTGAGCTTTTTTCAACCCCGCGGCATCGTACAAGGCGTCATTGGCCTTGCGGGTGAGACCTTCCGGACCATTGTCGACGTCAAGCAGGATCGCATCGAACCCGAGCGGATGCCCTTCGATCAACTGCCCAACATCTGTTTCACGTATGTCAACGCGAGAGTCGTTGAGACTGTCGCCAAAAATCTCGGCCATCGGACCTCGCGCCCATGCCACCACGGCAGGGACCAGCTCGGCCACCACGATCAGCGCCTTGCTTCCGAGCACGGCAAGCGCCGCACGTAGCGTAAATCCCATCCCCAATCCGCCGATGAGGACAACGGGTTTGGCTACCTTCTCGATCTGTTTGGCTGCAAGCGTCGCGAGTGCGGCCTCCGAGCCCGACAGGCGGCTGTTCATCAGCTCGTTGGTACCGAGCATGATGGAGAACTCTTTGCCGCGGCGCATCAGGCGAAGCTCGCCATCGGAGCCGGGAATCCGAGTGGTATCGATTTTTTCCCAGGGAATCATGCGCAACGTTTAGCACGATCGAGGCCGGCGGCTATCCGCCCGCCCAGACGTCGAGCACGTAGCGGTTCCTCGCGCCGAGCTCCTCGATCCAGCGCGTGCCAGCGGCAGTGTCGCTGCCACTCTTCTCGCGATAGATGGTCACCAGTGCGGCCTTCACGTCGGGCTCCATCTTGCTGCCATCGCCGCAGACATAGACGATCGCGCCCTGCTCGATCAGGCCCCACGCCTTGTCCTTCTGCGCGGCCAGCACGTGCTGCACATAGGTTTTCGGCCCCTCGGCACGCGAGAATGCAGTGAACAGCTCGGTGACGCCGCTCGCGGCCAATGCCTTCAATTCATCGGCATAAAGAAAATCCTGGTCGGGGTGGCGGCAGCCGAAGAACAGCATTGCCGGCCCCAGCGCCGCACCCTTGGCTTTTCGCGCGGCGCGCTCCTGGAGGAAACCGCGGAACGGCGCAAGCCCCGTGCCGGGGCCGATCATGATGATCGGCACTGACGAATCATCCGGCAGACGGAACCCTGCCTTGGTCTCACGCACCGTGGCGTAGATCGTGTCGCCGGCGCGGCGATCGCTGAGATAATTCGAGCAGATGCCCTTGTAGATGCCGCGACCTGAAGCAGCCGGCCCGCCGACCACGCCGACGGTGACGCTGCATCGCGCAGTATCGACCGACGGCGAGGACGAGATCGAGTAATAGCGCGGCGCCAGCAGCGAGAGCATTTCGAGATAGACATGGAACGGCAGCTCGCAGGCCGGATGCTCGACCAAGAGATCGAATACCGATTTGCGCTTGGCCAGGATCTCGGCACGGTAGCGCTCGCCAGCCTCCGCGTCGTCTCCGACGCAGGCAAGCAGCTTCGGCTTGGTCACCGGGCAGCGCGTGTGCTCCGACATGATCTGGATCTGCTTGCGCGTCGCGACCTGCTGGAGCTCGACGAAATCGGTGAGGAGCTGACCGACGGACACGCTCTCGCCGACCGGCAATTGCGCGCGGCGACCTTCAGCCACCGCGAGCTTGATCTGGTCGGCCGGCAGGAAGCCGAAGCGGCGCGCCACGGCGTCAACCAGTGCCGGATCGTTGCGCGGCACCACGCTGAGATGATCACCGACGCGGTAGCTCACGCCTTGCGGCAACTGCACCTCGATATGGCGAGTCGAGCGCTCGGACGGGTTGGGACCGCTCTTGCTCTGAAGCTCGTGGTTGACCAGGACTTTCATCGCCGCCGTGCCGCCGAGCGCAGCGATCGCGTTGACCGCACCTGGTGCGACCGGCTCGACCTTGTAGAGCGGCTCATCGTCGGCGTTGCGGCGGAAGTCCGCCGTCAGCCCCCACTCCTTCACGGCCGCGGGCGCGGCGGCGGCGAACCATGTCTCAAACTGGCCATCGAGATCGCTCCGCGCATCACCCTCGCCGCGCGCATAGAGGCTGCGCGCGCCATGCGCAGCCAGTTGCTCGTCGATGAAGCGCGGCACGGATTGATAGGTGGCGGCCCAGTCGCTGTTGCCGCAACCGAATACGGCGTAGCTCACTTTTGAGAGCGCGTCCTTCGGCATCTCGCCATGGAGCCATTTGACGAACTGCGTGGCATTGTCCGGCGGCGCGCCGTTGTAGGAGGCGCAGAAGATCAGCACACCGCCCTCCTCCGGCAGCTTGCCGGCGTAATCGTCCAGCGGTGCGAGCTTGCTGGCAAAGCCGTTGACCTGAGCAAGATCGGCAACGCGCATCGCCAGCTCTTCAGCCGTGCCGAGATTGGAGCCATAGAGCACCAGCAGCGGCGTGTTGTGCCCGGGGCGCGTGGTGGCGCGTGGTACAGCCGCACCGGCACTCGTGGTCGCTGTCGCAGCGCCGGAATAGGCGGCGCGTTCGCGATCGGCGCGCGCATGGACCTTGATCTTGAAGCCTTCCGGCTTGATGGTCAGCGTTTCCTTCAGGTGCATCTGGTAACGCTGGTGGTCGATCAGCCTAAAGCGCTGGAGGATCATGCCGAGCGCAAGTGCGGCCTCGTGCATGGCAAAGCCCCGACCGATGCAGGCGCGCTGGCCGTTGCCGAACGGCTTCCAGGCATTGACGGGACGCTTGGCTTCCGCCTCGCGGCTGAAGTTCTCGGGATCGAACGCATCGGGGTTGGGTCCCCAGATGCTGGGATCGCGATGCAGCGCGGTCACCAGGATTGTGGTGAAGGTGCCCTTCTTCAGCTTGTACTTGCCTCCACCGATGGTCTCGTCCTTCAGCGGCGAGATGCCGTAGGCGGGCGCGGGCGGCCACAGCCGCAGCGCCTCCTTCAAAACCTGCGTGATGTAGGTGAGCTGCGTGACCTGCTGATAGGTCGGCCTGGCATTGACGTCGGGACCGAAGACGCGGTCGACCTCGTCATAGGCTTTCTTGAGAATGTCCGGGTGCTTGAGCAGCGCGTAGATGGTGTAGGACAACAGACCGCTGGTGGTCTCGTGTCCCGCGATCAGGAACGTATTGATCTGGTAGCGGATGTTGACGTCGTCGAGCTGCTGGCCGGTCGAGCGGTCGACGCCGGTCATCATGGCCGCGAGCATGTCCTTCTTGTCGTCCGAGCCTTCCGCGCTTTTGCGCCGTTCGGCGATGATCTCATCGACCATCTTGTTCATGAAGGCCACGTCCTCGGCAAGCGTCTTCCGCCGCTTCTGCATCCAGAGCTGCTCGAACGGCAGGCCGCGGGTCATCATGATGGTCTCGAGCGAGCGCACCAGCGACTCGACGAAGGGATGGTAGTCGCGCCGGTAGAAGGAATTGAAGCGGTAGTCGAAGCCACACAGACCGATCGTATCCAGCGTCAGCGCGGTCATGTCGTGGACGACGTCGATCTCGTCGTCCGCGTTGAGCCGCTCCCATTTCTTGACGAGCTGCTCTGCGATATCGACCATGCTCGGGTGATAGGATTGCATGGCCCGGTTGCCGAACGGCTGGAGCAGGATGTTGTGGGCCTTGCTCCAGTTCGGTTCGTTGGTGTCGGCCGTGAAGAGACCATCGCCACCGACGGCGCGCACCCGGCGCAGCGCGCCGCGCACCACCTTGTCGAAGCGCTTCTCGTCCGAGAGCTCGTCGACGAGGTCATGGCCTGAGACGATGACGATCGGCGCCCCCATCATGTCGAGCCAGAAGATCGGACCTAGCTCCTTGGCGAGACGCGTCAGATGCTGCACGGGTGCAGCCGAATCCAGCGACAGCATGTTGCCGACCACCGGTTTGGTCGGCGGATGCGGGATCGGGTCCAGACGGTTCTTGGATGACATTAAGTGCGCTTCCCCCAATTGCGTCATTCCGGGGCGATGCGCAGCATCGAACCCGGAATCTCGAGGTTCCGGGTTCGGTCCTTCGGACCGCCCCGGAACGACAGCTCAACTCACACCGATGACCGCGTCGTCACCCAAACCGCCTTCTACGCCATTCGATCAGCTTGGCGCTGACCTCTTCCGGCTTTTCCTGCTGCGTCCAATGGCCGCTATCCCGCACCAGATATTTTTCGAGATCCGGCACCAGCCTCTCCATGCCGTCTGCCGCCGAGGGCGGCAGCACCGCGTCGTTCTCGGCCATGATCATCAGCGACGGCACGCGCACGTGATGATCCAGCTCCTTGGAGTTCTGCCAGTTGCGGGTAAAGTTGCGGTACCAGTTGATGCCGCCGGTGAAGCCGGTCTTGGTGAAGGCATCGACGAACACCTTCTTCTCCTCGGCCGACAGGATCGGCGTGCGCGCATCGAATTTTGCATCGTAGGCCGCAATCATCTGCGGAAACGCGAGGTTGGTTTTCGACGACGCTCCGACCCCTGCAACGGGCGGCTCGGTCGGCTTCGCGTCCGGCCGTGGCAGCGGCTTGCGCATGAAGGCATCGAAGGTCTGCTCGACGCGGCTGCCAAAAATCCTGTCCGGCTCGCGCGCCGGGTCCTGGAACTGCACGATGTACATCTGATCGCCGAACCGCTTGCGGAACAGCTCGATCGGATCGGCCGGCGCACGGTCCCAATGCGGCGTGTTCACGCCGACGACGCCGGCGACCCGCGAAAGGTGGCGCAGCGGCATCTGCCAGACGATGAAGCCGCCCCAGTCGTGGCCGACGAAGATCGCCTTGTCGATCTCGAGATAGTCGAGCAGACCGACGAGATCGCCGGTCAGGTGTTCCATGTCGTAGTCCTCGACCGGCTCCGGCCGATCGGTCGCGCCATAGCCGCGCTGGTCCGGCGCGATCACGCGGATGCCGGCCTCGCTCAGCGCCTTGATCTGGTGACGCCAGGAGAAGGCGAGCTCCGGCCAGCCGTGGCACAGCACCATCGGCGGC
Source organism: Bradyrhizobium sp. UFLA05-108 (assembly GCF_059803455.1). NCBI lineage: Bacteria > Pseudomonadati > Pseudomonadota > Alphaproteobacteria > Hyphomicrobiales > Nitrobacteraceae > Bradyrhizobium > Bradyrhizobium sp. UFLA05-108. The sequence goes on from NZ_JBANAZ010000004.1 coordinate 53,417, forward strand.
TTGTCGCTCTTCGGGCCCGCCTCGTAATAGCCCATGCGAATTCCGTTCGTCTGCACGAACTTGAGCGGCGGCATTTCAATCATCATGGGCTTCCTGGCAAACTTTCCTACTCGGCGGCGCCCTTGACGTCGGTCGCAGGCGGCGCGTAGGCCGCTTCCAGCGCGGCAAACTCTTCCGGCAGCATGTCGCACATCACCTGCACATGCGGGATGATGTTGGCGCCGACAATGAAGCCGAAATCGAGCTGGTCGCGATAGCTCTGCACGGTGATGTTGAGCGCCTGCCCGTGGGTGGAGATCGACACCGGATAGATGTGCAGCAGCTCGGCACCCGCGGCATAGAGCGTCTGCCGCGGCCCCGGCACGTTGGAGACGGTGATGTTGGCGGCCGGCGGCAGCACGTCCGACAGGTTCGAGCGGCTGTAGAGCAGCGCCAGGATCTGCGTCATCATCGGCGCGCCAAGCATCGAGATGTTGGAGACCTGCGGCATCAGCGCGCGCAGTGGATGCGACATCTCCTTGGCCTTGGTCGACTGTGCGATGATCGCCTCAAGCCGTCCCTTGGGATCGTCGACATTGGTGGCGATCGAGCAGATCATGCCGAACACCTGATTGTTGGCCTCGGTATTGCCCTCCTCGCGGAGCGAGATCGGCACCGCCGCGGTGAGCGATTTCGCGGGCAGCGTGCCGTATTGCTGGAGATAGCGCCGCACCACGCCGGAGGCGAGCGCGAGCACCACGTCATTGAGCTTGCCGCCGGCCTGCTTGGCGAGCGCCTTGGCACGCGAGAGCGGGATCGAGACGCCGGCAAAGCTGCGCTCGGAAGAGATCGACTTGTTGAGCATGGTCGGTGGCGAGACCATGCTGGCAAGGCTTTCGCGCGAGTTCGGATCGGATATCTTGCCGAGCACGTCGGAGACGCTCTTGAGCACGGTCGGAATGTTACCGGCAAAGCGCACCGCGCTTTCGATCTGGTACATCGCATTGTCGAATAGGATCGAGCCGATATCGCTCTTGCCCGTGCGCGGCAGTTGCAGGTTCTTGGCGGCTTGCGAGGCCTCGAGCGGCTGGGTGAAGAGTTGCTGGTAGGAATCGAGCAGATTGGCGGCGATGTCGCGCGGCTCCTGGCCGGGCTTCGCACCGCCCACCGGCGGATCGACCGTCCGCGGGATCGGCGAGATGTCGTAGATCATGTTGGTCAAGGCCGCGCCGGCGCCGCCGTCGATGGCGGCATGGTGCATCTTGGAATAGAGACCGACCTCGTTGTCCTTCATGCCCTCGAACACGTAGAACTCCCAGAGCGGACGGGCGCGGTTCAACAGCTTGGCATGCATCCAGCCGACGATGCGCTCGAGGGTGGCGCGGTCGCGCGGCGCCGGCAGGCTGGCGCGGAAGATGTGACGGTCGATGTCGAACTGGTCGTCCTCGACCCAGGAGGGATGGTCGATGTCGAGCGGCGCCTTTTCGAGGCGTGCTTTCAGGATCGGCGCGATGTGCAACCGCGAGGCGATCATCGCCTTAAAGTCTTCGAAGAAGTCGCCCTTGTAGTCGTCAGGCAGGCGAAAGATCGCCATGCTGCCGACATGCATCGGCATCTCCGGCGTTTCGAGATAGAGAAACGACGCATCCAGCGACGACAGCTTCTTACCGTCACCCATAGTTCCCTCCGACTTACATTGGACAGGCGCCTTACCGGCGCTTCTTGTCAGGCCGACACTGTAGGGGCCGGCGGGGCATATGCAATGGCAAACGGGCCTGCCGCCCGGTCGAATGGCCAGAACTCCCCTTCCGGTTGCGCCAGCCGATCGGCCACGGCCCAGAGCGCTGCGGGGTTGACGCCGAGCCCGATGTGGCTGGCGAAATAGACCTCGATGTTCTCGGCACGCTCGCAGGGCCGGCACTGGCAGGTTTGCCAGTGCACGATCCCGTCGCTGCGCGAAAAGATCGAGCTGCTCGGCACCGGCAGGTCGCCGGCGATGGCCTCGCGCAGCTCGGAAAAGTCCTCGACCCGTTCGCCCGACAGCGTCTCGTAGAGCCGCGTCGCATTGGTCGCCCGCACGTCATTGGCGAAGGGGCTGCCGAGCGTGACGACATAGCGGACCATCTCGGGCGCCTGCAGCGCGAGGTCGCGGGCATAGACGCCGCCAAGGCTCCATCCGACGAGGCTTACCTTGCGCCCGGTCGCGGCATGAATTTCCGCCAGGCGGACACGAAGCGAGTCCCGGACGCGCGCCAGCCCGCCGAGATTGCGGCCCATGCGCCAGGCCTGGGCGTCATAGCCGAGTTCGCGTAGATAGCGGCGCATCGGCGCCATCGAGAGGTCGCTGGCGAGAAAGCCCGGCAGTGCCAGCACCGGATGGCCGTCGCCCTTTGGCGCCTGCATCAGAAGCGGCGACAGGAACAGGCTGGCGTTGAATTCGAACAGGCCGCGCGCCTCCGCGAGCAGGAGCCCGAGGCCCGGCGGACGAAGCCGGGGCGGCACCTCTGCTCCGTCCTGCCCGGCCGGCATTATTTCTTCTTGTCGCTGCTGCGCGGGGCACCGAGACCGGCCATCGTCACGAACATGTTCTGAAACTGCTCGGCGATCTTCGGATCGAAGGTGAACCAGCTCTGGATCAGCGATTCCGGCGAGACCTTTTCGATGTTGCTCAGCACCTGCTGCTGCAACTTGTCCATCACCGCCGTCTGCATCGGCCCCACGTCGGGCAACCCGAAGAACTGGCGGGCCTCGAGAGGGGTGCAGTCAATTTCGATGTTAACCTTCATGTCCCCTCCTGATCGGATTCGGGCGGCCCTGCCGCAGTATCACCGCGAGTTGTGGTGCGACGCAAGCGACCTGATGCGGGCGCCACATGGCCCATCCCGCAATCAGTCAATATGGTCAATCAAAAGTCGAATGTCGCCGGCGGGCGATCTGTCGGACTATCGGTCAGCATTGCTGCACAGCGGCGCAAGTTGGCGCGTTCCTTGCTGGAATGGCGCTTGCACGGTGCAAAAACTCTGGGCAACATGGATTCATCAACCGGCCGAACAATCAAAAATCACGGCACGGCAGAGTGGAGAGGGTCAAGAATGTCGGTACGTCAGGGTCTTTTAGCGATGACGCTTGCCTCGGCGCTTGCGTTGGCGGTCTCACCGGCCATCAGCCAGACACTGCGCTACGCCAACCAAGGCGAGCTGAAATCGCTTGATCCCTACACGCTGAATGAAAGCACCACCCACGCCCATCTCGGCCATGTCTATGAGGGTCTCGTCGAGCGGGACAAGGACCTGAAGATCATCCCGGCCTTGGCCGAAAGCTGGGAAATACCGGAGCCGACCCGCTGGCGCTTCCATTTGCGCAAGGGTGTGAAATTCCACAATGGCGATCCCTTCACCGCTGATGACGTGGTGTTCTCCGCCGACCGGGTGCGCGCCCCGGGCTCGAACTTGCAGAACCGTCTCCCCGCCGACGCCAAAGTCGTCAAGGTCGACGACTACACCGTCGATTTCGTCCTCAGCTCGCCAAACCCCATCCTCCACGGGCAGTGGGACGTCTGGTACATCATGGACAAGAAATGGGCCGAGGCGAACAATGCGGTGGCACCGACGCCGGTCGCCGCCACGACCCCGAGCTACGCCTCGCTGCATGAGAACGGCACAGGCCCCTTCACGATCGAGAGCCATCAGCCCGGCGTAAAGACCGTTTTCAAGGCCAATCCGAACTACTGGAAGAAGCCGGAACATAATCTCAAGGAGATCGTGTTCACGCCGATCGCGTCGGACGCAACGCGCGTTGCGGCACTGTTGTCGGGTGAGGTCGACGTGATCGAACCGGTTCCGATCCAGGACATCCAGCGCGTCAATGCGAGCCCCAATGCGACGGTGCTGTCCGGGCCGGAACTGCGCACGATCTTCATCGGCATGGATGAGTCGCGCGATGAGCTGCTGTTCTCGAACGTCAAGGGCAAGAACCCGTTCAAGGACATCCGCGTCCGCGAGGCCTTCTACAAGGCGATCGACGTCGAGCTGATCAAGAATCGCGTCATGCGCGGGCTTTCGACCCCGTCCGCCCTGATGGTCGCCCCGGAGCTCTATCCCCTGTCGAAGGAGTTCACGCGGCCGAAATTCGATCTCGATGGCGCCAAGAAGCTCTTGACCGAGGCGGGCTATCCCGATGGCTTCGAGGTCACGATGGACTGCCCGAACGACCGCTACGTCAATGACGCCGCGATCTGTCAGGCCGTGGTCGGCATGCTTGCCCGCATCGGTGTCAAGGTGAGCCTGCTGGCGCAGCCCAAGGCGCAGTATTTCGCCAAGGTGCTGAAGCCCGGCGGCTACAAGACCTCCTTCTTCATGCTGGGCTGGACGCCGGCCACGATGGACTCCCAGAACGTGCTGCACGACATCATGGGCTGTCGCGACGATCCGAAGGATCCCAACCGCGGCGAAGCCAATCTCGGCGGCTACTGCAACAAGCAGGTCGACGCACTCACGGACCAGATTCTGGTCGAGCCTGACATGAACAAGCGCAATCAACTGATCAAACAGGCCTTCGAGATCGCCAACAAGGACTACGCCTATATCCCGCTGCATCAGCAGGCGTTGGCCTGGGGCGTATCGAAGAAGGTGAAACTGGTTCAGCGCGCGGACAACCAGGTCCTGCTCTACTGGGCCACCAAGCAGGAAGAGTAAGTGTCGACGAGTTGTGAAGTCCCGGAAGCCTCGGCTTCCGGGACTTGCCGTTTAGGGTTACGCAATGATGCGCACCGCTGAAGAGACGTGAAGGTATCAGATGCTCGCTTTCACGCTTCGCAGGGCAATCCAGGCCGTCGGTGTCATGATCGCCGTAGGCATCATTGCGTTCTCGATGTTCCGCTTCGCCGGCGATCCCGTGAACCAGATGGTGTCGATCGACACCTCGGGCGCCGAGCGCGCCGCGATCCGCCAGTCGCTCGGCCTCGATGATCCCGTGATCGTTCAGTTCGGCCGCTATGTCGCCAATGCAGCGCAGTTCAAATTCGGCATCTCCTACCAGTTCCGCCTTCCGGTCACGAATCTGTTGATGGAGCGGATGCCGGCGACGCTCGAGCTCGCGATCTGCGCCACCATCTTCGCGATGGTAGGCGGCATACTGATGGGCGTCTATTCGGCGCTCCGCCGCGACACCTGGCTCGCGCATGCATTCCAGGCGATCTCGCTGATCGGCATCTCGCTGCCGACTTTCCTGATCGGCGTCCTGCTGATCTATCTGTTCTCGGTGACGCTTGGCTGGCTGCCCTCGTTCGGCCGCGGCGACGTCGTTCATATCGGCTGGTGGACGACGGGGCTTCTCACGCTCTCCGGATTGAAGGCGCTGATCATGCCCTCGATCACGCTTGGCCTGTTCCAGATGACGCTGATCATGCGCCTGGTGCGCGCCGAGATGCTGGAGGTGATGCGCACCGACTATATCCGCTTCGCCCGCGCCCGCGGCCTCACGACACGCGCGATCCATTTCGGCCACGCGTTGCGGAACACGCTGGTTCCTGTGATCACGGTGGCCGGCCTGCAATTTGGCTCGGTAATTGCATTTGCGATCATCACCGAGACGGTATTCCAGTGGCCGGGAATGGGCTTGTTGTTCGTCCAGGCCGTTCAGAATGTCGATATCCCGATCATGGCAGCGTATTTGATGATGGTGTCCCTGATCTTCGTCACCATCAATCTCGTCGTCGACATCCTCTACACCATCGTCGATCCGCGCTTGCGCTCGACGGTCAGCCGGGCACACTGAGATGAGCGAGGCCGTCGTCCAGCACAAAACGGAAGAGCCCCTCGCGCGCAGTGCGGCCCATTCCGGCTGGTTCAAGCGCGCCGTTGAGAGCGACCTGTTCTATTCCTTCCGCCGCTCCAGGATCACCATGATCGCGGCTGCGATCACGCTGCTGTTCTTCCTGCTCGCCATCTTCGCCTCATTGCTGGCCGTGCAGAATCCGTTTGATCCGGCGCAGCTCCAGCTCCTGAATTCGCGCATCTCGCCACTCTGGACCGCCGACGGCCAGAGCCCGTTCCTGCTCGGCACCGACGAGCAGGGCCGCGACGTGCTCTCCGCGATCCTCTACGGGCTGCGGATCTCTCTCGTCGTCGGCGTGCTCGGTGTCGTCTTGTCCGGTGCGCTCGGCATTCTGCTCGGCTTGACCGCGGGCTATTTCGGCGGCGCCGTCGACGGCCTGATCATGCGCGTCGCCGACGTGCAGCTCTCCTTCCCCGCGATCCTGATCGCGCTTCTCGTCAACGGCATCGCCAAATCGGTGCTCGGCAACAAGCTCGACGAGATGAGCATGCTGGGTGTGCTGGTGCTCGCGATCGGCCTGAGCTTCTGGGTGCAATATGCCCGCACGGTGCGCGGCTCGGTGATGGTCGAGAAGAACAAGGATTACGTTGCCGCAGCGCAACTGATCGGCCTCCCCGCCCCCGTGATCATGCTGCGCCATGTGCTGCCGAACACGATGGGGCCGATCCTTGTCATCGCCACCATCAACCTGGCGCTGGCGATCATCACCGAGGCGACGCTGTCGTTCCTCGGCTCGGGCATGCCCGAGACCATGCCCTCGCTCGGCACGCTGATCCGCATCGGCAACAACTATCTGTTCGCCGGCGAATGGTGGATCGTCGCCTTCCCCGGCCTCGCGCTCGCGGCGCTGATCCTCTCCATCAACCTGCTCGGCGACTGGCTGCGCGACGCACTCAATCCCAAGCTCAGGTGAGTCCACCTCGTTCATGACCGACACAGTTCTCTCCGTGCGTAACCTTCAGGTGGAGTTCGCCTCCCGTCGCGGCACGCTGCGCGCGATCGACGACGTCTCCTTTGATATCGCCAAGGGCGAGGTGCTGGGCGTGGTCGGCGAGTCCGGCGCGGGCAAGTCGGTCACCGGGCTCGCCGTGATTGGCCTGATCGATCCGCCCGGCCGCATCGCCGGCGGCGAGATCCTTCTCGCCGGCACGCGCATCGACAACCTGCCGCCGGAGGAAATGCGCCGCGTCCGAGGCAAGCGGATCGGCATGATCTTCCAGGATCCGCTGACCTCGCTGAACCCGCTCTACAAGATCGGCGACCAGATCGTGGAGACGATCCGCACGCATCTGAACCTGTCCGAGCAGGCTGCGCGCCGCCGCGCCATCGATCTCCTCGCCGAGGTCGGCATCCCCGCGCCGGAGAAGCGCATCGACGGCTATCCCCACGAATTCTCCGGTGGCATGCGCCAGCGCGTGGTGATTGCGCTCGCGATCTGCGCCGAGCCGGAGCTGATCATCGCGGACGAGCCGACCACCGCGCTCGACGTCTCCGTGCAGGCGCAGATCATCTCGCTGATCAAGCGGCTCGGACGCGACCACGGCACCGCCGTGATGCTGGTAACCCACGACATGGGCGTGATCGCAGAGACCTCCGACCGCGTCGCGGTGATGTATGCCGGCCGCGTCGCCGAGATCGGCCCGGTGCAGGATGTCGTGAAGAATCCGCTGCACCCCTACGCCAAGGGTCTGATGGGCGCGATCCCGACGCTCGCCGGCGAAGACAAGCGCCTGGTGCAGATCCCCGGCTCCATGCCGCGTCTGTCGGCGATCCCGCGCGGCTGTTCGTTCAATCCGCGCTGCGCCTTTGCGTTCGACCGCTGCCGGGTCGAGCGGCCCGAGCCGCTTGCCCAGGGCGCGCAATCGGTCGCGTGCCATCTCTATGACAACGTCCCCGCGGAGAGCGCAGCATGAGCGCATCCTTCGTCCAGGCCAGGAACTTGCGCCGCGTCTTCGACGTCTCGAAGCCATGGTTGAACCGGGTGATCGAAGGCGGCCATCTCGAATATCTCAAGGCCGTCGACGGCGTCACCTTCGACATCAACAAGGGTGAGACTTTTGCGCTGGTCGGAGAATCCGGCTCGGGCAAGACGACGGTCGCACGGATGGTCGTCGGGCTGTTGCCGCCGAGTTCGGGCCAGGTCCTGATCGACGGCGTCTCGATGACCGATCCGAAGCAGGCGCCGGCGCGTCGCCGCTTGCGCCGCCGCATCCAGATGATCTTCCAGGATCCTTATGCGAGTCTCAATCCGCGTTTCCGGGTCGACGCCATCATCGCCGAGCCGATCCGCGCCTTCGACCTGATCCAGGGCGAGCGCGACATCCAGGCCCGCGTCGGTGAATTGTTGAGCCTGGTGGGGCTGCATCCCGACGACCGGCTGAAATACCCGCATGAGTTCTCCGGCGGCCAGCGCCAGCGCATCGCGATCGCGCGCGTGCTGGCGTCCGACGCCGAGTTCATCGTCTGCGACGAGCCGACCTCGGCGCTCGACGTGTCCGTGCAGGCGCAGATCCTCAACCTGATGCGCGACCTCCAGGACAAGTTCGGCCTCACCTACATGTTCATCAGCCACAATCTTGCAGTCGTTCGCCACATGGCGAGCCGCGTCGGCGTGATGTATCTCGGCCGCATCGTCGAAATCGCCGAAGGCCGTGAGCTGTTCGCGCGCCCGCGCATGCCCTACACCAAGATGCTGCTCGGCGCGGTGCCGGATCTGGCGATGTCCGGCCGCCAGCGTATTCCGGTCAAGGGCGAGATCCCGAATCCGATCAATCCGCCGCCGGGCTGCGCCTTCAATCCGCGCTGCCCTCTCGCCTTCGATCTCTGCCGCAAGAAGACGCCGCAACTGATCGACGGCGTCGCCTGCCACGCCGTCAACACCGCGCCGGTACCGGCGTGACGCGCGCGTGCCATGCTGCCCGCGCAATTGGCAGCGGGTCGTGCCTGTGATCAATTGTGGCCGCAGCAAACAAGAAAAGTGACCCCCCATGGCCAGCAATGTCAATCCCGATCCCTTCACGACGCGGCCCGAGATCGAAGGCACGTTCGGGGTCGTCGCCACCACGCACTGGATCGCGACCGCCGTCGGCATGGCCATCCTCGAAAAAGGCGGCAACGCGTTTGACGCCGGCGTCGCGACCGCCTTCACGCTTCAGGTGGTCGAGCCGCATCTCAACGGCCCCGGCGGGGACGTGCCCATCATCGTGTATGACGTCAAGCGCGGCCGCACCGAGGTGATCTGCGGCCAGGGACCGGCACCGGCGCGCGCCACCATTGCCCACTACAAGAGCGAAGGCCTGGATATGGTGCCCGGCACTGGCCTCCTTGCGGCCTGCGTCCCCGGCACCTTCGAATCGTGGATGCTGCTGCTCCGCGACTACGGCACGATGCGTGTGCGCGACGTGCTTGAGCCCGCGATCTCCTACGCACGCGACGGTTATCCGCTGGTCGAGCGCGCCTGCGCCACGATCAAGACCGTCGAGCAACTGTTCCGCAAGCACTGGCCGACGTCGGCCGCTGTCTATCTTCCGAACGGCGAGGTGCCGAAGCCCGGCACACTCTTCACCAATAAGACTCTCGCGGCGACCTACGCCCGCATTCTCAGCGAAGCCGAAAGCGGCGGCGGTGGCCGCGATGCCGAGATCGAGCGCGCGCGAAACGCCTGGTCGAAAGGCTTTGTCGCGGAGGCCATCGACAGGTTCTGCCGGACGCAGGAGGTGATGGACGTCAGCGGCGCGCCGCATCGTGGCGTTCTCTCGGCCGACGACATGGCGCGCTGGCAACCGACGATCGAGGCGCCGCTGACCTACGACTACGGCCGCTACACCGTCTGCAAGGCCGGCGTCTGGAGTCAGGGTCCGGTCACGCTCCAACAGCTTGCGCTGCTCAAAGGCTTTGCCCTCGACGGGCTCGATCCGACGGGCCCCGAGTTCATCCATGTCCAGATCGAATGCGCCAAGCTCGCTTTCGCTGACCGCGAAAAGTTCTACGGCGATCCCAAGTTCAACGAGATCCCGATCACAACGCTGTTGTCGGATGCCTATAACGACGAGCGCCGCAAGCTCGTCACCGAAAAAGCCTCGCTCGACTTCCGGCCCGGCTCGGTCGAAGGCTTTGGCGGGGTCGTCAAGCTGCGCCGCGCCGAAGGCCAACGCGAGGCGGTCGGCGCGCTCGGCGCCGGCGAGCCCACCGTCGGCAGGTTCGGCGAGGTACGCGGCGACACCGTGCATTTCGACATCATCGACAAGGCCGGCAACGTAGTGTCCTCGACGCCGTCGGGCGGCTGGCTACAATCCTCGCCGGTCATTCCGGAGCTCGGCTTCTGTCTGGGAAGCCGCGCCCAGATGTTCTGGCTGGAGGAAGGTCATCCCGCCTCGCTCGCGCCGGGCAAGCGTCCGCGCACCACGCTGTCGCCGACCATGGCGCTGCGTGACGGCGAGCCGTATCTCGCCTGGGGATCCCCGGGCGGTGACCAGCAGGATCAGTGGATCACGCAGTTCTTCTTGCGGCATGTCCATTGCAACCTCAATCTCCAGGAGGCGATCGACGCGCCGGCATGGCATTCGGAGCATTTCCCGATCTCGTTCTGGCCACGCACCGCGCGACCCGGCGTGCTCGTCGTGGAGAACCGCGTGCCGAAGGCGACGATCGAGAATTTGCGCGAGCGCGGGCATATCGTGGAGGTCGGTCCCGACTGGTCCGAAGGCCGCCTTACCGCCGCATCGCGCGTCGGGGGGCGCCGACGCGCCGCGGCGAATCCACGGGGTATGCAGGGATACGCGGCAGGGCGCTGACCGAGACGAGCACAACATGACCTGGTCGATCATCGCGCGAGATCCTGCCACCGGCCAGTTCGGCATCGCGGTTGCGACGCGCTTCTTCGCCGTCGGCGCGCGCGTCCCCTTCATCGCCGCTGGCCTCGGCGCCATCGCGACGCAGGCTTTCGTCAATCCCTATTATGGCATCGACGGCGTCAAGCTGTTGCGCGAAGGTCTGAATGCGCATGACGTACTCGCGGCGCTGCTCGCGACCGATGATGGCCGTGAAAGCCGCCAAGTCCACATCATGGATGCCAGCGGTGAAGTCGCGGCGCACACCGGCCGCGACTGCATCGACTGGTGCGGACACACGGCGGGAAACGGCTTCTCCATTGCCGGCAACATGCTCGCCGGCCCCGACGTCCTCAGCGAGACGGCAAAGACCTACATCGCCAATGACAGCCTGCCCTTCCCGCGCCGCCTGCTGGCGGCGATGCGGGCCGGAGAAGCCGCCGGCGGCGACAAGCGCGGCAAGCAGTCTGCTGCCTTGCTCATCCATGGCGAGGAGGAATGGTCCGCGCTCGACCTGCGCGTCGACGATCATCTCGATCCGCTTGCCGAACTGGCACGGCTTGAGCAGGTCAGCAACGAACTCTGGGTGCATTTCCGCGCCTCGCTGCCGACGCGCCGGAACCCGGCCGGGATCACCGACCGCGCCGTGGTCGATGCCCGCACCGCAGCGGCCCGCACGACAGAGCAATGAGCGCGGCGCCCCTCATCAAGATCGAGAACCTGCGCGTCCGCTTCCACGGCGACGATGGTCGCATCACCCACGCGGTGGACAGCGTCGATCTCAGCGTCGCCAATGGAGCGACGCTCGGCCTCGTCGGCGAATCCGGTTGCGGCAAGAGCGTGACGTCGCTTGCGATCATGGGACTGTTGCCGAGGCAAACCAGCGAGGTCACCGGCTACATCCGCTTCGATGGCGTTGATCTCCTGCAAAGCTCCGACAAGAGCCTGCGCGACCTGCGCGGCAATCGGCTCGCGATGATCTTCCAGGAACCGATGACCTCGCTCAATCCGAGCTTCACCATCGGCGACCAGATCATCGAGACGATTTTGCGCCACCGCGGCGGCTCGAGGAAGAACGCCCGCGAGCGGGCGATCGAGCTGCTCCGCCGCGTCCACATTCCCTCCCCCGAACGGCGCATCGACGAATACCCGCATAAGCTCTCCGGCGGCATGCGCCAGCGCGTGATGATCGCAATGGCGCTTGCCTGCGACCCGCGCCTTTTGATCGCCGACGAGCCGACCACGGCGCTCGACGTCACCTTGCAGGCTCAGATCCTGGAACTGATGCGCGAATTGAAGGCGGCGAGCGGCGCTGCCATCATCCTGATCACCCATGATCTCGGCGTCGTCGCCGAAGTCTGCGACGAGGTCGCCGTGATGTATGCCGGCGAGATCGTCGAGCGCGCGCCAGTGGACGAGCTGTTCGCCTCGCCGCAGCATCCCTATACCGTCGGCCTGCTCGGCTCGATCCCGCGCCTCGACCACCGCGCCGAGCAGCTTGCAACGATCGAAGGCATGGTGCCGAACATGGCACATCCGCCGGCCGCCTGCCGCTTTGCTGCAAGGTGCCCGTTCATGCTGGAGGCCTGCACGAAAGCGCCGCCGCCGCTTGCCGAAGTGAGCGCCGGCCATCTCTCGCGCTGCATCCGCGCGCCGCTCGAGCAGTTGGTGTCGTGATGGCGCTGCTCGAGGTCGAAAATCTGGTCAAGCATTTCGTTGCCGAGCGCTCGCTGCTCGGCAGGCCCAAGTCCCTGGTCAAGGCCGTCGACGGAGTCAGCTTTGCACTCGAAGCAGGCAAGACGCTGGCGCTGGTCGGCGAATCCGGCTGCGGCAAGTCGACGGTCAGCCGGCTGGTGCTGCGGCTGATCGAGCCGGATGCCGGTAGCGTTCGCTTCGAAGGTCGCGATCTGCTCGCGCTCAACGCCGATGCGCTGCGCGCCTTTCGCCGAAAGGCGCAGATCATCTTTCAGGATCCTTACGCCTCGCTCAACCCGCGCATGACGGTCAGCCAGATCCTGACCGAGCCGCTCGCGCTGCATAATCTCGTCCCGCCATCGCGCCGGCGCGAGCGCGTTGCGGAACTTTTGCAGCTCGTCGGACTGGAATCGCGGCTGGCTCGCCGCTATCCGCATGAATTCTCCGGCGGCCAGCGCCAGCGTATCGCGATTGCGCGGGCGCTCGCGGTCGAGCCCAGGCTGATCATCTGTGACGAGCCGGTCTCGGCGCTCGATGTCTCCATCCGCTCTCAGATCCTGAATCTGCTGCGGGAGCTCCAGGATCGGCTCGGCCTCGCCTACATCTTCGTCTCGCACGATCTTGCCGTGGTGAAGCATATCGCCGACCGTGTTGCCGTGATGAACCTTGGCCACATCGTCGAGACGGCCGACGCCGACGCGCTGTTCGCCGCGCCGCGCCATCCCTATAGCCGCGCACTTCTGTCCGCGATTCCTCTGCCGCAACCGCACGCAAAGCGAAGCACCATCCTGCTCAAGGGCGAGATGCCGAGCGCGCTCGCCCCGCCGGCAGGGTGCCGCTTCCACACCCGCTGCCCGTTCGTGGTCGACCGCTGCCGCAGCGAGGCACCGCAACTTTTGGCTGACAGCAGCGGCCATGCCACTGCATGTCACCGCGTCGCCGAGCTGCCCCCGGCCGATGCCATCCTGCCCGCCCCGCACGCTTTGTCGCCGGCGCTCGCGAAATTGGTTGCCGCCTTCAGCCGAAAGACGGAAGGCGCTGGCCCCTCCGGGGTTGGTATACAAGATGCACCGGCAACACCGAGATAGCCGCCAGTCATGTCAGATGAGTCTTGATAGCCTTGGGGATGATGCAATGAAGATGTTCCGCCTCGCGGCCACCGCCGCCGCATTGCTGGTGTCACTCGGCGCCGCGCAGGCCCAGACCACGCTGCGCATCGGGCTTGCCGAGGACCCCGATATCCTCGATCCGACCATGGCGCGCACCTATGTCGGCCGCATCGTGTTCTCCGCATTCTGCGACAAGCTGTTCGACATCGACGAGAAGCTGAACATCGTGCCGCAGCTCGCGCTGTCGAGCGAGACCGCCGACGACGGCAAGGCGCTCGTCATCAAGCTCCGCCCCGGCGTGAAATTCCACGATGGCGAGCCGTTCGACGCGGAAGCCGCAAAGTTCTCCCTCGAGCGACACCTCACCTTCCCCGGCTCGTTCCGCAAGCCCGAGCTCGCCTCGGTCGACCATGTCGAGGTGGTCGATCCCCTCACCATCAGACTGGTGCTGAAGGCGCCATTCTCGCCGCTGCTCGCGCAGCTCACCGACCGCGCCGGCATGATGGTCTCGCCGAAGGCAGCCAAAGCCGAAGGCGACAAGTTCGGCCTGCATCCGGTCTGCGCCGGTCCCTACAAATTCGTCGAGCGCGTGCAGCAGGACCGCATCGTGTTCGAGAAATTCGCCGACTATTGGAACAAGGACAATGTCTTCATCGACCGCGTCGTGTTCCAGCCAATCGTCGATTCCACGGTGCGGCTTGCCAATTTGAAATCCGGCGGGCTCGACCTGATCGAGCGCGTACTCGCGACCGATCTGAAGGACGTGCGGGCCGACTCGCGGCTGAAGGTCGCGACCGCGATCGAGCTCGGCTATCAGGGCGTCACGCTCAACATCGGCAAGGACAAGGCCAAGGGGCCGCTCAGCCAGTCCGCCAAGGTGCGCCAGGCGCTCGATCTTGCCATCGACCGGGACGCCATCAATCAGGTCGTTTTCAACGGCGAGTTTCAGGTCGGCAACCAATGGGTCAATCCCGACCATCCCTTTTATCAGAAGGCCGTTCCGGTCCGCGCCCGCAACGTGGAGAAGGCCAAGGCGCTGCTGAAGGAAGCCGGCGTGACGCCGCCTGTCAGCGTCGATTTCCTGGTGCCGAAAGGCGCGGAAACCGAAACGCCGGCGCAGGTGATCCAGTCGATGGCGGCGGAAGCCGGGTTCGACATGAAGATCCGTGTCACTGAGTTTGCGACCGGACTCAAGCAGGCCGAGGCCGGCGATTACCAGGCCTTCGTGCTCGCCTGGAGCGGCCGCGTCGATCCCGACGGCAACTCCTACATCTTCCTGCACAGCGACGCGCCGCAAAATTACGGCGCGTGGAATAATGCGCAGGCCGACAAGGCGCTCGAGGAGGCCCGGCTCGTCAGCGATCCCGACAAGCGCAAGGCGATCTATGAGACTCTGGCGAAGCTGGTTCAGGAGGAGGAGCCGATCCTCTATCTCTACCACCGCCGCATCATCATCGCCCACACGACCAGGCTGGAAGGTTACAAGCAGATGCCGGACGGCCTCGTGCGCGTCATCGGCCTCAAGCTGAAGTGACGTCCCGGGGATGCTGAACTTCCTCGCCCGCCGTCTTGCGCAGATCATACCGACGCTGTTCTTCGTGTCGGTGCTGATCTTCTCGCTCCAGCAGCTCCTGCCGGGTGATCCGGCGCTGGTGATGGCCGGCGAAGAGCGGGATCCCGCCGTGATCGCGCAGATCCGCCAGCAATACCGGCTCGATCAGCCGATCCCCGTGCAATACGCCTATTGGGTCAGGGGCGTTCTGACCGGCGACTTCGGGGAGTCCCTGCGCAACAAGATGCCGGTGCGCGCGCTGATCGCGCAGAAGCTGCCCGTGACGTTGCAGCTCGCGTCGATGGCAATTCTGATCGCGTTCCTGATCGGGATCCCCGCAGGCATCGTCTCGGCGGTCAAGAAAGGCACGGCCTGGGACTACGGCGCCAACCTGTTTGCGCTGTGGGGCATCTCGACGCCGAACTTCTGGCTCGGCATCATGCTGATCTTCCTGTTCTCGATCGAGCTCGGCTGGCTGCCGGCCTCCGGCTATATACCGCTGACGGAGGACTGGCGCGCGAGCCTTGCCGCCACGATCATGCCAGCCTTCGTGCTCGGCAATGCCATCGCCGCGATCCTGATGCGGCATACGCGCAGCGCCATGCTCCAGGTGCTGGAGAGCGACTATGTCCGCACCGCGCGCGCCAAAGGCCTCCTGGAGCGGACCGTCATCCTCAAGCACGCCATGCGCAATGCGCTGACGCCGGTGATCACGCTCGGTGCGCTCGAGCTCGGCACACTCTTGTCGGGCGCGGTGCTGACCGAGCAGATCTTTTCCATTCCCGGCTTCGGCAAGCTGATCGTAGACGCCGTGTTCAACCGCGACTACGCAGTCGTGCAGGGCGTGGTGCTGGTCACCGCGACGATCTACATCACGCTCAACCTGATCGCCGACATCGCCTATATCCTCGTCAACCCGCGGCTGAGGGGCTAGGTCATGACCGACGCCGTTCTCTCAGCCCATCCCGTCACTGATACGAGCGAGCTCGACAGCCCCGCACGGCGCGCCCGGCGGCGCCTGTTCAAGCGCAAGGCGGCGGTCATGGGGCTCGTCGTGATGACGACGTTCATCCTGCTGGCCCTGCTGGCGCCGCTGATCGTTCCCTACGATCCCGTCGCCACGAGCTGGAGCCTGGTGCGAAAAGCCCCCACCGCGCTGCATTGGTTCGGCACCGACGAGCTCGGCCGCGACATATTGAGCCGGGTCATCTACGGTGCGCGCGCCTCGCTGCTCGCCGGCGCCATCTCGGTCGCGATTGCGCTTGGCATCGGCGTACCGCTCGGCCTGCTCGCCGGCTACCGCGGCGGCTTCACCGACGCGCTGATCAGCCGGATCACCGATGCGATGCTCGCATGCCCGTTCCTGATCCTGGCTATCGCGCTCGCGGCGTTCCTGGGCCCGAGCCTCGGCAACGCCATGATCGCAATCGGCATCTCGGCCACCCCAGTATTCATCCGCCTGACCCGCGGCCAGGTGTTGAGCGTCAAGGCCGAGGACTATGTCGAGGCGGCGCGCGCGCTCGGCAACCCGTCCTGGCGGATCGCATTCGCTCACATCCTGCCGAACATCCTGCCGGCGCTGCTGGTGCAGGCCACGCTGTCGATCGCCGCGGCGATCATCGCGGAAGCCGCTCTGTCGTTTCTCGGCCTCGGCCAGCAGCCGCCGGCTCCGTCCTGGGGCAGCATGCTCAACGCGGCGCAGCGCTTCCTGACGCAGGCGCCGTGGATGGCGATCTGGCCTGGCCTTGCGATCTTCCTGGTGGTGCTATCCCTGAACCTGCTCGGCGACGGCCTGCGCGACGCGCTCGATCCGCGCCAGCGCTGAGGCGTTCCTCATGGTGAGGAGCGCGCTCTTGCGCGCGTCTCGAACCATGAGGCCCCGCTCTCGCCCCGGGGCCATCCTTCGAGACGCGGCCTGACGGCCGCTCCTCAGGATGAGGATTTCAGATCACGACTTCGCGCACCACGCGCCGGCAATCCATCTCGAATTCGAGATCGACCACCGGCGGCCGCGCGAAATGCCAGGTGAGGCCGGAGCGCAAGGCGCCGCGACGCACCAGCTCGTCGGCCAGCGCGTGGTGGAAATCGCGGATCGAATAGGCCTGCACGGCGGTCGTCTCCTTCCAGCCGAAGCCGAATGCCGCAAGGCGGCTTTCCATCTGCGCGGCGGTGAAGCGGACCTTCTCCGTGATGCCCTCCGGGCTGAGGTCCCGGTAGCGCACGCTGCGCTCGACATAGCTGCCGCTCCCCTCGCGCGCCTCGGCACCGCCGGCGATCACGAAGGTCGGTGTGCTCGATCGCGTCGGCCGCGTGAAGGAGAACGCATGGAAGGAAGGTTCAGTGGGTGGGTCGATCTCGGGACAGACATTGCTGCGTGCCACCGGATTGGTGGTGCCATCGAAGATGCCCCACTCGGACAGCGTCTTGACGTAGTGCAGATTGAAGTTGCGGAAGCCTTCTTCCGTGAACGCGGCCGGCGAGCGCAGCTCGCAGGCGCAGAACGCGGTCAGCGGACGCCCGGCCTCCCGGATCAACTTGGCGGCCAGGGCAAATCCTTCCGCGAGCGGCGCCAGGCGATCCAAGCGAACCCGCTCGATCTCGTAGCCGGGATCGGCGGCGGCACCCGCCGAATACTGGAACACGGACGGAATGAAACGATAGTTGCCGGCAGAGAATTCGCGGGTCATTTTCGAATCCCTATTCCAATTGCATGCGGACGCCCTTGGCGCCGTTGAGCAGGCGCTTGAGGTGGAAGCCGGCCAGCGCATCGTCGGCGTGCATGCCGACCAGCGCGGCGAAGGCTGGCATGGCCGCGACGTCGCCCGCCTCAAGCTTGGCAAAGGCTTCGGAGTATTGCGTCGTCAGAGGTGTTTCGAATCTCGCCGGCGGAAGCGGCTCGAAGGCCCGGAGCGGCTCGCTGCGGCCGCGCAACATGAGGTCGCCTACCGGGCGGCCCCGAAAATTCGCGGCCTCCTTGGCGATGGTGGCGCTGACGCAGATGCGCGTGCCCAGGTACTTGTTGGCGGCTTCCAGCCGTGCCGCCGTGTTGATAGTGTCGCCATAGGCAGTGTAGTCGAAGAAACGGCTGCCGCCGAAATTACCGACCAGCGCGGGCCCGGCATGGACGCCGATGCGTGTCGTGCCGAAATTGACGCCCTTGTCCTTCCAGCGCAGGCGGAAGTCCTCGGCCCATATATCGAGATCGTGGGCGCAGGCGACCGCGCGTGTCGCAAAATCGGGTTGATCCCCGGGGGCATTGAACAGCACTTGAATGGCGTCGCCGATGATCTTCGCAACGGTGCCTTCGTGCTGGAACACGATGTCGGTCATGCCGCCGACATAGGCGTTGAGGAGCCCGCCCAGCGTTTCCGGCGCAGCACTCTCGACCAGCGTCGTGAAACCGGTGATGTCGGTGAAAATGGTCGCCACGTCGCGCCACTGCACCTCCATGCCGTCGCTCTCGCCGCTCGCCGCGGCCAGACGCTTGGCGATCTCGGGCGAGAAGTAGCGCGACAGCGAGGCATGGGCACGCTCGGCTTCCGCCTGCCGGCGCCGCGCCTCGCGCAGCGTCTCGACGTGGCGGATGGTCTTCTGGATCGTCATCTCCAGATCCGCAAAATCAATCGGCTTGGTCAGGAAGTCGAAGGCGCCGCGATTCATCGCGGTCCGGATGTTGCTCATGTCGCCATAGGCAGAGACGATGATCGTCGACTTCTTGTCCTCGGCCTCCTGGAGCTTCTGGAGCAGCGACAGCCCGTCCATCCGCGGCATGTTGATGTCTGATACCACCAGGTCGACATGAGGATGCAGCTCGATCGATTGCAGCGCCTCGATGCCGTCATGGGCAAACATGAAGCTGACAAGCCCCTCGCGAATCTGCCTACGAAACTTCTGGAGGACCAGCGCCTCCAGATCGGGCTCATCATCGACAACGAGAATCGTGGATGTCATGCCGCTTGCTCGAGCCTGGTGTCGATCTCCTGCCGCAGCAGCGCAAAGTCGATCGGCTTGGTCAGAAGCCCGACCGCGCCGCGCTCGATCGCCTTCCGCCGTGTTTCCGCATCGCCGTAGGCCGTGATCATGATCACGGGCACATCCGGACGTGCCGCGCGCACCTTCGGCAACATCTCGAGCCCGCTCATGCCGGGCATATTGATGTCGGAAAGGATCAGGATCAGCGAGGCGTCGCGCACCGCGACGGCGCGTTCGATCGCCACCGGCGCGGACGATGCGAACTCCATCTGGAAACGGCCGGCGCGCAGGTCGCGCCGGAAATGTTGACGAAACAGCGCCTCAACGTCGGGCTCGTCGTCGACGACAAGGATATAGACGTTCAATTCCTGCCTCCGGTATGGCCTTCTGCCAGCATGCGCGGCAGCGTAATGATGAATTCGGTGAAAGCACCCGGCTCAGTGTTTACGTCGACTGTGCCGCCATGCTGTTTCACCACGATGTCGTGACTCATGGACAGGCCAAGCCCGGTTCCCTCGCCGGCCGGCTTGGTGGTGAAGAACGGATTGAACATTTTCTCCTTCACCTCGGGCGGGATGCCGGTGCCGTTGTCGCGGATCCTGATTTCGACCTTGTTGCCGAGATTCCTGGTTGAGGCGCTCAGCGTCGGCTCGAAACCGTCGCCCACCTGCTCCTTCCGTTTGGTCGCGGCATAGAAGCCGTTCGAGATCAGGTTGAGGAAGACGCGGGTGATCTCCTGCGGATAGATGTCGAGCATGCCGGCGGCCGGGTCGAGGTCGCGCTTGAGCGTGATGTTGAAACCCGGCTTTTCGGCACGCGCGCCGTGATAGGCAAGATTGAGGCTCTCCTCGACGAGCGCGTTGATGTCTGCCGCCCGCCGCTCGCCCGAGCCTTCGCGCGAATGCAGCAGCATGTTCTTGACGATGGAATCGGCGCGCTTGCCGTGCTGTACTACTTTCTCGAGGTTACCCTTGAGCATGTAGGTGAGCTCGGCGACCTCCTCCTTGGTCTTGTCGTCGAGGCCTACCGATTGCATGACCTCGTTGAGTTCGTCGATCAACTCCGTCGACACCGAGGAGAAATTGTTGACGAAGTTGAGCGGGTTCTTGATCTCGTGGGCGATGCCGGCGGTGAGCTGCCCCAGCGAAGCCAGCTTTTCGGTCTGGATCAGGCGGTCCTGCGCGGTGCGCAGCTCGTCGAGGGATTGCGAGAGCTCATTGGTGCGCTCACGAAGCTGCTTGAGCAGTCGAGCGTTCTCGATCGCAATGACCGCCTGATTGGCAAAATTCTCCACCAACGCGATCTGCTTGTCGGTGAACGCGCGAACCTCCCGGCGAAAGATCGTGATCACGCCGACCAGCTCGCTCTCCCGCAACAGCGGCACCATGAGCGTCGTGCGCGCACCCCCGACATCGGCGAGCAAGACCGCCATCTCGGATCCGGCACGATAGGCAGGGCCTTCGCGAACGTCGAGGACCTGGGCTACCTGATGCGTCCTGACAACCTGGGCAAGGCCGCTCTCGGGATGTGGAGCAATCGTGCCATCGTGCCGCCGCGTGGCTGCAAATTCCGGGGGAAGATTGTAGTCCGATACCAGACTGTATCGCTCTCCGTCCCAGAGATCCATGACGCCAAAGCTTGCGCCGCAGACCCGCGTTGCATTCTGCAACATCTTGTTGAAGACCGGCTGCAGTTCGCCGGCGGACGAACTGATCGTCTCCAGAACCTCCGAGGTTGCCGTCTGCTGCTGGAGGGATTCACTCAGCTCCGCCGTGCGCTGCTCGACCTTGTTCTCCAGGTCCGCATAGGACTCCTGCAAGCGCGCGCCCATGTCGTTGAACTGGTTGGCGAGCCCTTCCAGCTCGTCGCCGGTCTTGATCGAGATACGCTGCGAGAAGTCGCCACCGCCGATGCGCTCGGCGCCGGTGCGCAGGGCCTGGATCGGGCCGACCATGCGCCGCGCCAGGAAAATCCCTGCGAGCACCGCGAAGATGGATGCTGCGAGCAGCACGATGGCGAGACGTTGCAGGGAGGCATAGAGCGAGGCATAGGCCTCCTCGACCGGAAGCTCCACGAACATGGTCCAGCCCAGCGGCGCGATCGGCGCGGACGCGGTCAGCACCTTCTGTCCCTGGAGATTGGTCGCCTCCTGCAACGAGTCGGGCATGGTCCCGCCACCGGTCTGCGCGGCGCGCACCTGCTCGAGCCTGGACATGTCGGTGTTGCGCAACACCAGGCTGATGTCTGGATGTGCGATCAGCCGGCCCTGCGAGCCAACCACATAGGCATGCCCGTGCTCGCCGACCTTGATCTGCGAGACGACGTCCCAGATCAGCTTGAGATTGACTTCCGCGATGCTGACGCCGGCGTCCTTGCGCGTGCCGGCGAGCGCCAGCGTCATGTAGGGCTCGGATTCTCTCCGGAAATAGACCGGCCCGTAATAGACCTTGTGCGCAACGGCTTCGGTGAATTTCGCGTCATTGGAAAGATCGATCCCGCTATCGACGACGTCCATCGCCAGGCGCGAGACACGCAAGCGCTCCTTGCCGGTCGAATCCACCTGGGCGAGTTCGGTGATGGCCGGAACCTGGCGCAGCAGCCGCAGCGCATCGAAGCGGCGCTGCTCGATCGAGCCGGCCGACCACGGCAGTTGCGTGGTCCAGCCAAGCTGGCTCTCGATCTCCTTGACGAACTGGCTGATCTTGGCGGCGGCCGCCTCGGCCTGCTCGCGCTGAACGCGGATCAGCGCGGCCTTGTGCTCACGATAATAGAAGAACACCTCGAAGAGACCGTTGGCGAGCAGCGCAACCGCCACCACAGCCACGAACAGCCCGACATATTTGGTGAACAGCCGGGTCCGGATCCCGGGCCGCGCGCCGTCACCGGAAGCAACATCGCCCGCCGCTGCGCTACCAGGCAGCGACCGGCCCTGCGGCGTGTCGGGATGGAGGGAAATGCTCATCCCGCCAAACCTAGCAAGAAGGCCCGGGCTTGTCTCTTGCCGCAGCGCACAAGGTTACTCGATGACTTCGTCTGCGAGGGCCAGCAAGGTGGGCGGAATCTCGAGTCCAGTCGCCTTCGCCGTCTTCAGGTTGAGCACCAGGGGATAGCGGGTCGGCTGCTCGAACGGCAAATCGCCGGGGTTCGCTCCATTGAAAATGCGAGCGACCAGTGCTGCCGCCCGCTCGAAACATTCCGACACGTCCGGTCCGTAGGACATCAGCCCGCCGTCGCGGGCGAAATCATCATTTTCGTAGATCGCCGGCAGCTTCCGGACGGCGGCGAACTCGAACACCCGCTTTCGGTTGAGAATGGTGAGCGCATCCGCCACCATCAGGATGCCGTCCGGCAAATCGCCTGACATCACCGAGAAGGCCTCGTCGAAATCGTCGGGCTCGCGGACGCCGAGGGCCTGCACGGTCAGCCCAAGCGCCTGGGCGGCCTTCGCCGATGCCTGATAGCGCATGGTCATGCCGAGGTCGTCCTTGTTCCAGAGCATGGCGACCTTGGTCAGTTTCGGCGACATCTCCTTCAACAACGCCAGCCGCTTGGCACTGAGCGTCGCCGCGACGTCCGAAATGCCGGTGATGTTGCCGCCGGGATGGGCAAGGCTTTCAATGAGCCGGGTCTCGACGGGATCGCCGATGCCGCTTGCCGCGACAATGGGCATGCCCGCCGCCTTGGCGGCTATGGCCGTCGGGTAGCCTATGATGACAATGGCATCGACGCTCCTGGACTTCAGCTCCGCGATCAGCGAGGGGAGCTTGGCAACATCGCCTGCCGCGCCGCGGGGCTCGAGACTGAGATTCTGACCGAGGTTGAAGCCACGCTCGCCGAGCACCTTGATCAGGATCTTGCCGCCCGGTCTCGTCTCCGAAATGGGCACGATCGGTGTCAGCGTGCCGAGACGGTAGGTTTTGCTGCCCTGTGCCGCGACCGAACCCGGACACAACAGCGAAATGCAGCCAAGCCCTCCCAGGAATTCGCGCCGCCTCATCATGCCTTCCCTGCCCTGGTGCAACCTTTGCGCGGCAGAAGTCTAGCAGGGACAAGAAAAAAGCGGCAATGGCGATGTGCCATTGCCGCTCTTCACCTTGGATTGAACGGCCTCAGGTCGGCCGCAGCGCGCTGGAGTCCATATCCAGCGCCTCGATCTGCTTGTTCCGCTCGGATTCGGTCTTGGCGCGGTGGTCGGTCGCGAGCACCACGTAGACTGCCGGCAGCACGAACAGCGTGAACAGCGTGCCGATCGACATGCCGGCCACGACCACGAGGCCGATCGAGAAGCGACTGGCGGCACCCGCGCCGCTCGCGGTCAGCAGCGGGATCAGGCCGGTGACCATCGCGGCCGTCGTCATCAGGATCGGCCGCAGACGGATGCGAGCCGACATCTCGATCGCCGAACGGCGATCGAGCCGTTCGTTGACCTGGAGCTCGTTGGCGAACTCCACCATCAGGATGCCGTGCTTGGTGATCAGGCCGACGAGTGTCAGCAGGCCGACCTGGGTGTAGATGTTCATCGTCGCCGCACCGAAGAACAGCGGGATCAGCGCACCGACGATCGCCATCGGCACCGAGATCATGATGACCAGCGGATCGCGCAGGCTCTCGAACTGCGCCGCCAGCACCAGGAAGATGATGATCAGCGCGAAAGCAAAGGTGATTGCGAGCTGATTGCCTTCCTGCACGTATTGCCTGCTGTCGGCGAGATAGTCGTGGCTGAAGCCTTGCGGCAGCTTCTTGGCCTCGCCTTCGAGGAAGTCGACCGCCGCACCGACGGTGACGCCTGGCATCGGCACGGCCGAGAAGGTCGCCGAGTTCAGCTGATTATAGTGCGTCAGCGAGTTCGGCTCGGTCGAGGTCTCGAGCGACAGGACGGTGGACAGCGGAACCTGCTGGCCGGTGTTGGTCGTGACGTAGTAACCGTCGAGCGCCTCCGGCGAGAGCCGCTTCTCCCGCGGAACCTGCGGGATCACCTGGTAGGAGCGCCCCTCCAGGTTGAAGCGGTTGATGTAGTTGCCGCCGAGCAGCACGGCCAGCGCACTACCGACGTTCTGCATGTTGATGCCGAGGTCCTGCGCCTTGGTACGATCGATCCTCACCTTCACCGTCGGCTGGTTGAAGGCGAGATCGCTATCGGAGACGATGAACATGCCGCTCTTGCGCGCAGCATCCTTCAGCTTCTCCATCTGCTCATAGACGGTCTGGAAGCCCGCGGTCGAGTTGATCACCATCTGCACCGGCAGGCCGCCCGGGCCGCCCGGGAGCGGCGGCAGGTTGAAGGCGAACGCCTGCACGCCCTCGATCTTGGAGAGCTCGGCCTGCACCAGCGGCTTAAGCTTGATCGACGAACGCTGACGCTCGTCCCAGGGCTTGAGCAGCATGCCGGCGATGCCGCCCTGAGGGCCGTTGATGCCGTTCAGCACGAAGCGCAAGTCGGTCTCGGGGAAGCTTTGAAATTTCTTGTCGAGCTTTTCGCCATAGAAATCGAGATAGTCGATATTGGCGTATTTCGGCGCCTTGGTCACCGCGAACACGATGCCCTGGTCTTCTTCCGGCGCCAGCTCCTTCGAGGTGTGCATATAGAGGAAGCCGACGAGGCCGAGGATCGTCAGCGCGAACAGGCCGGTCACCGCCTTGTAGTCGAGCGAGCGGTCGAGCCTGCGGCCGTACCAGCGCGTCACGGCGCCGAACACCTTGTTGACGAGCTTGGCGAAACGGCCCTCTTCGGTGTTCTTGAGCAGCACCGAGCACATCATCGGCGACAGCGTCAGCGCGATGACGCCCGACACGATCACCGACCCCGCCAGCGTGAACGCGAATTCGCGGAACAGCGAGCCGGTGAGGCCGCCGAGGAAGCCGATCGGCGCGTACACGGCTGCAAGCGTGATGGTCATCGAGATGACGGGGCCGACGATTTCGCGCGCGCCTTGCAGGGCCGCCTGCACCGGTGACTTGCCCTCCTCCAGATGGCGGTGGATGTTCTCCACCACCACGATGGCGTCGTCGACCACGAGACCGATCGCGAGCACCATCGCGAGCAGCGTCAGCAGGTTGAAGCTGAAGCCGAATGCGAGCATCAGCGTACAGACGCCGATCATCGACAGGGGGATGGTGACGACGGGAATGATCACCGAGCGGAATGAGGCCAGGAACAGGAAGATCACCACGATGACGATGATCACGGCCTCGCCCAGCGTCTTCTCGACCTCGTCGATCGACGACTGGATGAACTTGGTCGAGTCGTAGGCGACCTTCATCTTCATCGACGGCGGCAGATTGCGCTCGAGCTCGGGGAACAGCGCGCGCACGCCCTTCACCAGCGTCAGCGGGTTGCCTTGCGGGGTGGCCTGCACGCCGATGAAGATCGCGTGCTCGCCATTGAAGGCGACGCTCGCATCCGTGCTCTGGGCAGCAAGCTCGACGGTTGCGATGTCCTCCATCCGGACGAAGCCGCCGTCCTTGGCCTTGACGATCATCTTCCTGAACTGGTTGACGTCGGTCAGGCCCGTGTTCGTCGAGATGTTCGAGACGATCAGATAGCCCTTGGTCTGGCCAGCCGCCGACTGGAAGTTGTTGGCGGTGATCGCGGCCGCGACATCGCCGGGCGACACGTTGCGGCCGGCCATCTTCACTGGATCAAGCCACAGCCGCATCGCAAAGGTCTGGCCGCCCAGAATGTCGGCCGACGCCACGCCGTCGACGGTCGACAGCACCGGCTGCACCACGCGCGTCAGATAGTCCGAGATCGCAGAGCCCGACAGCTCCTCCGAGGAGAAGCCGAGATACATGACGGCCGTGGTCTGGCCGGTCGTCTTGGTAACGATCGGGTCGTTCGATTCCTTCGGGATCAGATATTTGACCGAGTTCACCTTGGCGAGCACCTCGGTGAGCGCCTGGTTCGGATCGAAGTTCAGCTTGATGTAGATCTGGATCGTCGAGGTGCCCTGCACCGAGGACGAGGTGATGTAGTCGACACCCTCGGCCGAGGCGACCGCCTGCTCGATCGGCGTCGTGATGAAGCCCTGGATCAGGTCAGCGGACGCGCCCGGGTACACCGTCGTGACGTTGACGACCGTGTTCGACAGTTTCGGATATTGCCGGATCGGCAGCACCATCGCCGCGCGCAAGCCGATCAGCAGGATCAGCAGGCTGACGACGACCGACAGGACCGGTCGCTTGATGAAGATATCGGTAAAGGCCATCGCGGCGATCTCGAATTCGTTTGCTTGAGTGGCGTGATCCGGCGTCAGGCCGGATCACGCGAGCGCGTCAATCAGTAGCGCGGCGGCTGCGCAGGAACGGCCGGTGCCGGATCGGACGAAATCGCCACCGGCGCACCCGATTGCAGCTTGAGCTGGCCGACGGCGACGACCTTGTCGCCCGGCTTCAGGCCCTTCAGGATCTCGACGCGGCCTTCGACCCGGTTGCCGGTCTGCACGAAGGTGCGCACCGCATTCAGGCTGGTCTTGCCGTCATCCTCCTTCTTCTCGGTGATGACGAACACGGAGTCGCCATAGAGCGTGTAGTCGACCGATGTCTCCGGAACGGTGATCACCGGCGGCTTGTCCGGCAGCACCACGGTGGTGGTCACGAACATGCCTGGCTTGAGGATCTTGCCCGGGTTCGCGATCGTCGCCTGCACGCGGATGTTGCGGGTGTCGCTCGCGATTTGCGGTTCGATGGTGGTGATCTTGCCCTCGAAGACGCGGCCCGGATAGGCATCAACCTTCAGCCGCACGGCCTGGCCGACCTTGAGATTGCCTGAGTCCTTCTCCGTCACCGTGAAGTTGGCCCACAGCACCGACAGATCCGTCAGCGACACGATCGCCGTGCCCGCGGTGAGATACTGGCCGACCTCGACCTTGCGCACGCCGAGATCGCCGGAGAACGGCGCCCGCACCAGCTTCTGCGAGATCAGCGCTTCCGTCTTGGCTATGCCTGCCATCGCCTGATCGTAGGAGGCTTGCGCCTGGTCGACGGTCGCCTGCGGACTGAACTGGCGCGCGGCGAGCTGCTTGGCACGATCGAGCGAGAGTTGCGCGACGGTCGCCTGCGCCTTGAAGTTGGCGAGATCGCCCTGCTCCGGCGCGTCGAACAGCTGCACCAGTGGCGTGCCTTCCTCGACATGCGCGCCCGGCTCGAACTTGATCTCCGTGACACGGCCGTTGACGTCGGCGGTGACATTGACCTGATGCACGGCGGCGAGCTCGCCGACCGCGGTCAACAGATTCGGCACCACCTCGTTCTTCGCCTCGGCCGCGCTGACGCTCACCGGCGGCGGCTTGTTGTTGGCGAAGAACTGCTTGATCATCTGGCCACGGAACGAATTGAACCAGACCAGCCCGCCGACGAGTGCGCCGAGCAGCAAACCGACAATGATGAACCAGCGCACCGGCTTCACCGGGCGCTTGGGCGCCTTGTCGATCGGTTCGCCCGATATCTTGTGTTCAGCCACGATGTTCATGTCATGCACTTTCTGCAATCGCCGCCTTGCCGGCACCCGGCGCCAAAGCGCGGCCCAGATGCGAAGCAATTGCGGCGTCGTTAAGTCCGATACCTCTCAGGAGAAACTCACAGAGCTGCCCTTCCAGATCGTCCGCCTTGCCGTAAGCGAGGCAGGGCGTGGCCGGCAGCCTGGTCAGCGCAGCCGTCATCAGCGAATGGTGCGCGAACCAGAACAGGTTGAGCGGCGCCGTTGCGCAGGGCCTCGCGTCCCCCGCCGCCACCGCACGCTCCAGCGAGGCGACGAAGACGGCTCCGATCAGATGCTCGATCTTGGCATAGAGCAGACGAGCAAATTCGCCATCATCCAGATGGCTAGTGACCATCAGCCGCAGGCGCTGCGCCTCTTCCTGATCCGGGCTGTCGGCGACCTGCATGAAGTGCTCGACCATGCTGCGGATCAGCTCGACCAGGGTGGCCGTCGACGGCTCACGCTCAAGAAGCTCCATCAGAGCCGGATCGGCCTCGCACTCGTCGCTGAGGATTTCGGCATAGAGCGCCGCCTTGGACGGAAAATGCTTGAACAGCAGCGCCTCGGAAATGGCAGCCGCGGCCGCCACGCTCTTGGTCGTGGTGCCGGTATACCCGTGACGGGCAAAACAACGTTTAGCGGCACCGAGGATGAGTTGCCTCCTCAGGTCGCTGGTCATACGCAATGAGCTCATGTGAGTGAGTAAGCACTCACCCACGCAAAAGTCAAGCAGGATGCTGCGATGCAACCAAAATGCGTTGGCGACTCAGCGGGATATCGCCCCCTGGGCCGCCGGCACTGAGCTAGATCGGCGGGAACCCGAGGTCGCCGCGCAGCCGGTTGACGATGTAGGTGCCGTCGCGCGTGGGCAGGATCCGGGTCAGTTCGGCACTGTCGATCTTCACATTGGCAAAGCGGGGGCCGGCCGAGACGTCATGGACGGACGCGGCGAAGGCCTCGACCTCCGCCATGGTGGAGATCGCCCGGCTGTCCTTGATACCGCAGGCCTTGGCGACGCCGACGAGATCGGCGGCGGCCGAGGTGTGACTGGTCTGGCCACCGGTCTCGCCATAGCGTTCGTTGTCCAGCACCACGATCGAGAGATTGGCGGGCTTCTGCAGGCCGATGGTGGCAAGACTCCCCATACCCATCAGCATCTCGCCATCGCCGGTGATGACCAGCACCGGCAGTTTTGGCTGGGCCAGCGCCAGCCCCAGGCCAATCATCGCGGCGCCGCCCATGCCGCCCCAGAGATAGAAGTTGCGCGCATGGTCACCGGCGGCGCTGATGTCGTTGGTCGAGGCGCCGAGACCACCGATCGCGACCACATCCCTGCGGTTCGCAAGCAGCGCGGTGACGACCTGGCGGCGATCGAGGAGATTGGTCTTGCTCATTTGGTGAAAACCTTGGCACCGATCAGGCGCTGCGACAGGAGAACGGCGGTCGGCGTCAACGCGTTGTAGGCCTGCGCTGCGGCGGCCTCCAGCACGGCCGGCACTTCGGCGGCCTGCGACGCGCGCAGCACCTTAACGCCGGAGAGTTCGAACACGCCCTGCGTGGTCGATCCCATTGGTACCTGCCAGGGATTGAACTCGCCCCATTCGCCGCGCATCGTCACCAGCGTGAGGAACGGAAAGCGCAGGATCGGGATCAGCGACAGCATGTTGATGCAATTGCCGACCCCGCTCGACTGCATCAGCAGCACGCCGCGCTGTCCGCCGGTCCAAGCGCCGGCAAGCAGCGCCACGCCCTCCTCCTCGGTCGTCAGCGGAATGCCGCGCATGCTGGAGGACGCGAGCACGCGCTCGATGAGTTTGGAGTGTCCGGCATCGGGCACATAAGGCACCTGCCGGACATCGAAGCGCTCCAGGGCCGCGAAGATCTCGTCAGGCCATGACGGCGGGGCATCAGCATCAGTGCGCGCGTGCATTTTGGTGTCCAGTCGGCTAGCAAGTCGGAAGAAGTCTAGACGGACGCACGCGTCGTTCGAAGAACAATAACGGCATATCGGCTTTAACCGGTGAGTATAGCGGGATGAACGCACACGCGAGAGAGCTGGCGGCGAGCTTCGACCTGGAGAAGCTGACCGCGGAATTCTACGACAACCCCTATCCCACCTATCGTGCACTGCGGGAGAACGAGCCGGTCAAGCGCCTGCCGAACGGCACGGTGTTCCTGACGCGCTATGACGATCTGGTCGCCGCCTACAAGAACACGAGATCGTTCAGCTCGGACAAGAAGAAGGAGTTCGCGCCGAAATACGGCGCCTCCCTGCTCTACGAGCACCACACCACGAGCCTCGTCTTCAACGATCCGCCCGCCCACACCCGCGTGCGGCGCCTGATCATGGGCGCGCTGTCGCCGCGCGCGATCGCCAGCATGGAGGTCGATCTGGTTGCGCTGGTCGATCGGCTGCTCGATGCCATCGCTGCCAAAGGCGACTGCGAACTGATCGGCGACTTCGCCGCCTCCATCCCCATCGAGGTGATCGGCAACCTGCTTGACGTCCCCCATGACGAGCGCGAGCCGCTGCGCGGCTGGTCGCTGGCGATTTTGGGCGCGCTCGAGCCAGTCATCTCGCCGGAAGCTTTTGCACGCGGCAATCAAGCGGTGAAGGACTTCCTTGCCTATCTCACAACGCTTGTCGCGCGCCGGCGCCAAAAACCCGGCAATCCCGAGCGCGACGTGCTGACGCGCCTGATCCAGGGAGAAGATAGCGGCGAGGACAATGGCGAACGGCTGACCGAGACCGAGCTGCTGCACAATTGCATCTTCCTGCTCAATGCCGGCCATGAGACGACCACCAACCTCATCGGCAACGGCCTCGTGGCACTCGACCGCCATCCCGACCAGAAGCAGCGGCTGATCCAGAACCCCGAACTGATCAAGACGGCGGTCGAGGAGATGGCGCGCTACGAGAGCTCAAACCAGCTCGGCAACCGCATGACCACCGAGCCGGTCGAGCTCGGCGGCGTGGCGTTGGAGGCCGGCACCTCGATTACGCTGTGCATTGGCGCTGCGAACCGCGATCCCGCGCAATTTCCTGATCCCGAAGTCTTCGACATCGCGCGCGCACCTAACCGCCATCTCGCCTTCGCCACCGGCGCGCATCAATGCGCCGGCATGGCGCTGGCGCGGCTGGAAGGCGCCATCGCGATTTCGCACTTCCTGGCGCGCTTCCCGAACTATGCCTTGAGCGGGAAGCCCGTGCGTGGCGGCCGCGTCCGGTTCCGCGGCTTCCTCAGCGTGCCGTGCTCGATCGGCTGATGGGTGGCGAGGAAACACATGAGCATCGAGAGCTTGCGTAAGCGCTGGGCCGATCCGCTCTTGACGGCGCTGACCGGACTCCTCGTCGTCATGATGTTCGTCGTTGCGCCGCTCCAGGCCCTCGGAATCTTCGCCTTCCAGGTATCCGAGCTCGTACTCGCGCTGCTGCTCGTTTGCGGCATCTTCATCATCTCGGGGAGTCCGATCGCGGTCGCGGCGATGCTGCTCGCACTCGTCATGATCGTCATCGGCGCCGTCCTGCGCTTCCACTCGCCCTCGCTGCTCGACCTCAACCTCTTCGCCGGCTCATGGTTCATCCTCGGCGTCGCGATGGCGTGGGCTGTGGCGCGCGCGACCTTTGCACCCGGGCGCATCAATTTTCATCGCGTCATCGGCGCCGTCCTGCTCTACTTCACCGTCGCCGTGATCTTCGCAGCTCTTTTCACCTTCGTCGGATCGCTCGTGCCGGAAGCCTTTTCCGGCATGAAGGTGCAAGATAGTCCGGCGCTGGCAAGCCAAGTGATCTATTTCAGCTTCGCAACCATGACGACGACCGGCTACGGCGACGTTGCACCCGTGCATCCCATCGTTCGCAGCCTCTGCAATCTCGAAGCCATATTCGGACAGCTCTATCCGGCGACCCTGCTGGCGAGGCTGGTGACGCTGGAGCTCGAGCACCGCGACAAGGAGTGAGTTTCGAAACGTGTCTCGCATTTTCGGCCAAGGCCCGAATGCCTACGGCAGACAAGCTGGAGTGACGGCTGCCTGCGTCGGAAGATCCCAAGGCCGGTGGCCATCAACAACGAACGATTTCGCCAATCGGGTGCAGCCGGCGTTGGACGAGTTCTATGCGACGCTGAGCAGCGAGCAGAAGGCGCTTCAACGCGCTGCCCCGGACGGCAAGCCAGTGATTGCAAGCCAGTGATTTTCGCATCGCTGCCTGAGTACCGATCCTACACCACGCTCCGGTGCCGTTCGATGCAGGTGCGCAACACCTCATCCATCGGCTTGTCCCACCAGTCATTGGAGAAGATCTCGATCTCGGAATAGCCGGCATAGCCTTGGGCCTCGACCGCGGAGCGCACCGATTTGATATCGATCACCCCGTCGCCCATCATGCCGCGGTCGTTGAGGATGTCCTTCGTCGGCACCAGCCAGTCGCAGACATGGAACGCCAGCAGGCGATCCTGGCCCGCGCGCGCGACCTGGCTCATCAGCTCCGGATCCCACCAGATGTGATAGACGTCGAGCGCGACGCCCAACGTACCGCTGCGACCGGGATCGAGCCGGTCGCAGATATCGAGCGCCTGCTTCGTCGTGTTCACGCAGGCGCGGTCCGCGGCATAAGCCGGATGCAACGGCTCGATCGCAAGCGGCAGTCTTGCTTGACTGGCGTAGTCGAGCATTTCACCGAGAGCATCCTCGACCTGCGCACGCGCTGAAACGATATCTTTCGAGGCGCCACTGCCCGGCCGCGAATATTGCGGCAGGCCGCCGACGACCAGCACGATGCAGGAGGCGCCAAGCGCCTTGGCTTCGTCCACGCAGCGGCGATTGTCGTCGCGCAC
The DNA here is from genome assembly GCF_059803455.1 of Bradyrhizobium sp. UFLA05-108. Taxonomy (NCBI): domain Bacteria; kingdom Pseudomonadati; phylum Pseudomonadota; class Alphaproteobacteria; order Hyphomicrobiales; family Nitrobacteraceae; genus Bradyrhizobium; species Bradyrhizobium sp. UFLA05-108. Next base: position 85,699 of record NZ_JBANAZ010000004.1, read on the forward strand.
CTCCGTGCGGCGCGCAGCGTCGGACGTGAACATGCCGCCACGGCAATAGCCCGAGAGCTCCAGCCCGGCGTCGCGCACCGCGCGCACGGCACGGTCGAGCCCCACATTGGCGACCTGATCGCGCCAGGGATCGATGGCGCGAATGCCGTGGCGCGCGCAGGCGTCGATGATGGCGACGAGGTCGCCCTGCCTGCGGACCGTCGCCGTGTTCAGCGACAGCCAGCGATGATCGGAAGAGAAGTCGCGCATCAGGCTTCGATTCCGCGTGAGGCCATCACGGTCTTCATCCGCTGTGTCGCGGCTTCCGGATTGGCGAGCAGCCCGGCCTGATCAGCGAGCCGGAACAGCTCGGCCAGATGGAGCGTCGAGCGCGCGCTCTCCTGTCCGCCCACCATGGTGAAGTGATCCTGGTGGCCGTTCAGATAGGCCATGAACACAACGCCGGTCTTGTAGAACCGCGTCGGCGCCTTGAAGATGTGACGCGACAGCGGCACGGTCGGCCCCAGCACGTCGTGGAAACCGGCCTCGTCGCCGGCCGCGAGCCGCGACAGCGCATATGAGGCCGCCGGCGCGATCGCGTCGAAAATACCGAGCAATGCGTGCGAAAAGCCCTCTTCGTCGCCGGCGATCAGCTCCGCATAGTTGAAGTCATCGCCGGTGTACATCTTGATGCGCTGGTCGAGGCGACGGCGCATGTCGATCTCGCGCTGCTTGTCGAGCAGCGAGACTTTGACGCCATCGACTTTGGCGGCATTGCCGTTGATGATGGCGACGGCGGTATCCATCGCCTTGTCCAGATCCGTGGTGCCCCAATAGCCCGTCAGGGCCGGATCGAACATGTCTCCGAGCCAGTGGATGATCACGGGCTCGCGGACTTGCGACAACACACGGTCATAGACCTTGGCGTAGTCGTCGGCATTGCGGCCGAGTCTTGCCAGCGCCCGCGACGCCATCAGGATGATGCGGCCGCCGACCTTCTCGACCGCCGCAATCTGCTCCTCATAGGCGCGGATCACGTCGTCGAGGCCTTTGGCATCCTCGACCGCGAGGTGATCGGTACCCGCCCCCGAGAACACCAGCGCGTTGCGCCGCTTTGCGGCTGCGACCGATCGCGTGATCAATTCCAGCGAGGTCGGCCAGTCCAGCCCCATGCCGCGCTGCGCGGTGTCCATGGCTTCGGCAACACCAAGACCGAGATCCCAGACATGCTCGCGGAAGGCAATGGTCTTGTCCCAGTCGATAGCGGCGGAGAGCCAGGGATCGTTGTCGGCGAGCGGATCAGCCACCATGTGCGCGGCCGAGAACGCAACGCGGTTCAGCGTGCCCTCGAGCTTTGCAGGGAAGCTGCGCGAGGCAGCAAGCCGATAGATCTCGATCGAACGATCCGCCTTCGGCAGTTTCAGCGACAAGGACGATGTCGGCATGACCGGCTTGTTCATGGCTTCCTCCTCAGACCTTGATCGGGGCAACGTCGATCCAGCGCCGCTCCTTCCAGCTCTTCAGCGCACATTCGGCGAGCTGTACTCCCTTGGCGCCTTCGAGCAGCGTGAACTTGTACGGCGCATCCTCGCAGACGTGCCGGATGTACATCTCCCACTGCTCCTTGAAGCCGTTGTCGTAGGAGACATTGTCCGGCAACTTCTGCCAGTCGCCGTAGAAATCATGCAGCCGCTTCTCGTCGGGATTCCACACCGGCCGGGGCGTCGCCTGGCGCGCCTGGATCATGCAGTCGGAGAGGCCCGCCACGGCCGAGCCGAGCGTACCGTCGACCTGGAAGGTGACGAGATCATCGCGATAGACGCGCGTGACCCAGGACATGTTGATATGGGCGATGATGCCGCCCTTGAGCTGGAAGGTGGCGTAGGCGGAGTCATCGGCCGTCGCCTTGTACGTCTGGCCCTGCTCGTCATAGCGTTCGGGAATGTCGGTGTTGCCGATGCAGACCACGCTCTCGACGTCGCCAAAGAGATTGTCGAGCACGTATCGCCAGTGGCAGACCATGTCCAGGATGATGCCGCCGCCATCCTCATTGCGATAGTTCCAGGATGGCCGCTGCGCCTCCTGCCAGCCGCCTTCGAATACCCAATAGCCGAACTCGCCGCGCACCGAGAGGATGCGGCCGAAGAATCCGGAATCGCGCAGGAACGCGAGCTTCTTCAATCCCGGAAGGAACAGCTTGTCCTGCACCGTGCCGTGCTTGACGCCCTTCGCGTTGGCGAGCCGCACCACTTCGACAGCTTCCTCGAAATTGGTCGCAATCGGCTTCTCGCAATAGACGTGCTTGCCGGCGTTGATCGCGCGGGTCAGCAGGTTCGGTCGCGCCTGCGTGGTCGCGGCGTCGAAGAACACGCTATCGTTCTCGTCGGCCAGCGCCGCATCGAGATCGGTGGTCCAGCGCGTGATGTTGAACTGCTTTGCCAGCCGCTCGATCTTGTCGGCGCTGCGGCCGACCAGGATCGGATCGGGCATCACGCGGTCGCCGTTCTTCAGCTTGACGCCGCCCTGGTCGCGGATCGCGACGATCGAGCGGATCAGATGCTGGTTGAGCCCCATGCGGCCGGTGACGCCGTTCATGATGAGGCCGAGGCGTTGCGTGGTCATGCCGATTGCTCCTGGAGTGATCTTGGCTGCTCGAGCGGCGCCAGTGCCGACCAGTCCGGATGGACCGACGTCGCAAAGCCCGGTATGGCGAGCGATCCCGTCAGGAGATCGCCGTCGTGAATGGAAAGGCGGATGCCCCGGCCGGTATCGGCATAGAGATCGGGGTGCGCGACCGCGAACGCCCTTGCTTCGCCTGCGGGCGCATCGCCAAAGCCGTCGGCATAGTGGTGGCCGTTGCGCTCGGCGTGGGTGATGCCGATGAGGGCGCCGAGCGCGAGATCCTGCTGGACTGCAAGGCCGGCCTGGCAGGTCAGGTCCTCGCTGGTGACGAAGAACTTTTCGCCGCCGGCACTCCATTTCGCGGCGCGGGTAGCGTTGATGATCGACTTGTAAAGGCCCTTGCAGGATTTCGACGAAATGCCGCGATAACCGAGCGCCCGCGCTGCCGGGAAGGCATCATAGGAATCGTCGGCCTCGTCGATGATGAAGCTGCGTGCCGCGAGCGAGCCAAGCGGCGTCTGCCGGGTAATATCGCGGGGCATCGGCTGCTCGATGTAGAGCAGTCGCGTCGCGATCGACCGTAGCGCCGCGTCCCGGTCAAGCCGATCGATCAGCGCGTGCAGCGCGGCGAGATCGGCGTATTGTTCGTTGGCGTCGAGCGAAACCTTGTAGCCATGTCCGAGCGTCCCAAGCTCGGTGCCGATGCGCGCCAGCCGCTTCGCATCATCTTGCGGATTGCCGGAAAGCTTGAGCTTGAAATAACGCGCCCCGCGGTTTTCCTGCGCATCAGCGACGCCGCCCTTCCCTTCGATGTTGTCGTCGAGACCAACCGTGTGCCTGACCGCGACCCGCAGCAGCGGCTTACGCTCGCCCAGGAATTTTGCGATGTCGGCGCGGACCAGATCGGGCGCAAGCCGGGCATCGACACCGGCGATGTTCTCGGTCATGCCATCGAAGAAACTTGTCCCGGCTGCCCGCAGCAGCGCATCCAGGACGGCCTTGTCGATCTCGGCGGGGCCGTAGGCAGCCGTGAGCGCTGGGATGTCCCTTTTTGCGCAGGCGGCAACATGCGCGCCGGTACAGACGGCGTGCAGGCCGAATGCGGTATGGAATCCCGATTGCGCCAGATAGAGCTCGCGCGCGATCTCGAGCGAGCGGCGCAACTCATCGACCGTCTGCTCCGGCGAGAGCTCTGGCCGCTTGTCGAACCATTTTGGCACCAGCAGCTCGGCGCTGGCGCCGACTGCGGTTCCCCTACCCGTCCCCTTGCCCTCGACCTCGATCTCGGCCCGCACGAAGATCTGGGGCGTTGCGCTGATGGTGACAGCGCCGAAACGGAACGGCCGCGTGAAGCGCACGGGCCGTTCGAAAAATGCGATGTCTCGCAGCTTCAGGCGCGGGGACATGTTACGGCCTGACGAGGTTGGTGAGCGAGGTTTGGCCGCGGCCGCGGTGCAGCTCTCCCGCTTGCGGGAGAGCTCGGCACGAAGTGCCGGGTGAGGGTTTTCTCCTCTGGAGGGTTTTCGCGAGCGGAAACACCCTCTCCCCAACCCTCCCCCGCAGGCGGGGGAGGAAGCGCACCGTCTTCTTGGCTACGGCCAGAACCAATCGCATTGCCTTAATCCAATGCACCTTGCGTGAAGAAGTGCGTGCGGATGCGTTGCACGAGCTCGGTGAAGACGGGGTCGGCCATCACGTCGAGCGAACGCGGACGCGGCAGCGGCACGTCGTAGATCGCCGCGATCGCGCCCGGCCGCTCGGTCATGACCAGGACTCGGTCAGCGAGGAACACGGCTTCTGAAATGGAATGCGTGATCAGCAGCACCGTCTTGCCGGTCTCGCGCTGGATTCGCATCAGCTCCACGTTCATGCGCTCGCGCGTCAGCGCATCGAGCGCGCCGAACGGCTCGTCCATCAGCATGATCTTGGGATCGTGCACCAGCGCACGGCAGATCGAGGCGCGCTGCTGCATGCCTCCGGAAAGCTGCCAGGGCAGCTTCTTCTCGAACCCTTCGAGGCCGACCAGCTTCAGCAATTGCTTCGCGCGTTCGAGATATTTCGCCCGCGGCAGCCGTTTCATGTCGATCGGCAGCATCACGTTGGTCAAGATGTTGCGCCACGGTAGCAGCAGCGCGTTCTGGAAGACGATGCCGACATTGCCGTGCGGCTTCGTCACCTTCTCGCCGTCGACCAGGATTTCACCGCTCGACGGCGGCAAGAGCCCGGAGATCAGTTTCAGCAACGTGGACTTGCCGCAGCCGGAGGGGCCGACCACGACAAAGAACTCGCCCTCATTGATGTGGAAGTCGAGCGGCCGCAGCGACGGCACGTCGCCGTCGCGCGAACGATAGGTTTTCGACACGCCGGACAGCTTGATGCCCGACGTGTCGCTGCCGGCCCGGTCGCTCACCAGTCGAAGATGAGCGGCCGGCTGCACGTCGCTTGGTTTGGCCGCCGATTTCACGAGTCGCCCTTCGGCAGATAGTCGTTGGTGTAGAACGCCTTCGGGTTCTCCTTGGCCTTGGCATCGAGACCGCCATATTCGACCAAGAGGTTGACCGTATCGGTCATGTTCTGGTCGGTGACCTGGAACGGCCGCTTGTTCTTGGTCTCGGCGGTCCGGTAGAGCGGAATGGTCAGCTCAAAGCCCTGCGTCAGCGTGTCGATCTTGCCGCCCTTCGGATTGGCGTCGAGGATCGACTGCGCGGCGGCCTTCGGGTCCTTCTCAGCGGCTTCCACCGCCTTGGTCGTCGCCGACATGAAGCGGCGGACGAGATCGGCATTGGCCTTCACGTAGTCCGCGTTGGCGATGATGCCCGAGGAGACCATGTTGATGCCGTAGTCGGCAAACTTGATCGGATAAACATCCTTGCCGGTCGCATCCTTGATCTTCATCGACTGGTCCATGACATAGCCGAGGAGGAGGTCGGCCTGGCCGTTGATGACCGCGTTGAGCTTGGTCTGGCCGTCACCGGCAACGGTCTGGAAGTCGCTCTCCTTCAGGCCAGTCTTCTTCAGGAACAACGGCCAGATCTGCGTCATCGAGTCCGCGGGGGTGATCGCTACCGTCTTGCCCTTGATGTCCTCGGGCTTCCTGATGTTCTTGTCGACAAAACCCATCGCCGACATCGGGCTGGTCTGGAGCAGCACGCCGGTCGCGATCACGGGCGCACCCTTGATTGCGGCGCGCATCATGGTGGGAACGTCGACATAGCCGAAGTCGGCGGTCTTGGCCGCAACGGCCTGCGTCGTTGCCGCCGAGCCGCGGCCTTCCTGGATCTCGAGGTCGATGCCTTCAGCGGCGTAAATGCCCTTGGCCTTGCCGTAATAGAACGGCGCGTGCTCGCCATAGACATACCAGTTGAGCATCAGCACGACCTTGTCGGCGGCCTGTGCCGGCGCGACGAAGAGCGCCATCAGCGTCACCGAGACAACTCCTATCCACCGCCTCATCACGTCTCTCCCTTGTCGTTTTGTTTCGGCCGTTGCTGGCCATTCGTTGTTTTAGCTTTTGTTTGAGCATCGGAAAACCGCTGCACACTTTTCCGGATCATGCTCTAAGAGGCAAAAATGACGTCCTCGCGCTGGCTGACATGCCAGGGAATGACGAGGCGCTCGATCCGGTCGACGATCCAGAACAGCACCACGCCGAGCAGCGCCAGGATCACCAGCGCCGCGAACATCGTCGGCAGGTCGAAGGTTCCGATCGAGCGCTGCATGACGTAGCCGATACCGGAATTGGAACCGACGAACTCGCCGACAACTGCGCCAACGACGGCGAGCGTCACGGAGACTTTCAGGCCGGAGAAGATCGCCGGTAGCGCATGCGGCAGGTTCACCGCGCGGAACACCTGGAAGCGACTGCCCTGCATAGCGCGAGCGAGATCGACCATATCAGGATCGACCGACTTGAAGCCCTGCACGGCGGAAACCACCACGGGGAAGAATCCGAGCAGGAATGCGGAAATCACTTTTGGAATGATGCCGAAGCCGAACCAGACCACGAACAGTGGCGCGATCGCGATCTTCGGCACGGACTGCGAGAACACCAGAAGCGGATAGACGTAGCTCTCGACCGTCTTCGAGCCTGCGATCAGCATCGCCACGGGAATGCCGAACAGCGCGGACAGGAGGAAACCGCAGACCGTTGCATAGGTCGTCGGCCAGCACTGTCGCAACAGTTCCGGCCAGTCGGTGCGCAGCACCGCGACGACGTCGGCCGGCGCCGGAATCTGGTAGGCGGGAATCCTGAACAGCCGGATCGCGAGATCCCAGGCAATGACGACGAATACCAGGAACAGGAACGGCCGCACCCAGACCGCGTTCAGCATTTTCGACAGCGCACTCTGCGGTTTGGCCTCCGCCACATCTCACTCCCGGTCTTCTTTTTGGTTCTTGGGTTCGATCTTGGGAGAAATTAACTTGTTGGATAAATACTGTCCAGTGCTTTCCCTGTGGCGTTTTGCGGCTGTTCCCGTTTCTTCGTTTAGATAGCGGAACAGTCGCGCCACGCTTCCAGCGTCATTCCCCGCGAAAGCGGGGAATCCAGTACGCCGCAGCTTCTACGTATCCTCGCACTGCTCTGGAATACTGGATCGCCCGCTTTCGGCTTTCGCGGGCGATGACAGCTGGGGCTATCGAAGCAGTGCGCAGGATGGGTCGAACGGCATGCCGATGACGGCCTCGCGCCGCTGATTTACCCGACGCGTCAAAGGCTTCGCGGAATGCGCAAGGCATCAGACCGGCGGCTACCGGCTACTTTGCATGGGGTTGTTTTCGAGATTTTGGTTTGCCGTCGGCCCCGGCTAGACCGGCTGGTGCTGCGCCACGCGCGGCTTCGGCGCCTTGACCATGTCGAACAATTCCGCCGAGCGCCCGGTCAGTGCCGCCAGCACGAGGCCGACCATGTGCGCGAGCCGCTCCTCCTTGGCGTCTTTCGCGAGCAGGTCGCGGCCGAAAATCACGCTCAGCGTGGCGCTGTTGGAGAGATAGAAGAAGGTGAGCGCCGCGATCGAGATGTAGAGCTGCACCGGATCGACCGCGACCTGGAAGTCGCCGCTCTCGACGCCACGGCGGACCACGGCACGGATCATCTCGACGAAGGGCGAGTGCATCGACTTGACCTTGGTCGAGCGTTTCAGATGTCTTGCGCGCGCGAGGTTCTCGGTCTGGAGCAGCGACAGGAATTCGGGGTTTCGCAGAAAGTAATTCCAGGTGAACTCGATCAGCCGCTTGATGGCCTCGGGCGGATCGAGATGCTCCAGATCGAGCCCCCGCTCCTCGTTGCGTATCTTCTCATAGGCGCCCTCCAGCACCGCGAGATAAAGCTCGTCCTTCTTGCCGACGTGGTAGTAGAGCATGCGCTTGTTGGCGCCGGCCTTGGCCGCGATGCGATCGACGCGGGCACCCGCAAGGCCATGGGCCGAAAACTCCTGCTTGGCGGCTTCGAGGATGCGAAGCCGCATCCCTTCCGGGTCGCGCTGCCATTTGAGAGTTCGTTTTGCCTTCGCCAAACCGCTTGCCCGCCAATACTTGTCCCGATTGCATGTATCACGCGCGCGTGGGTTTGAGAATGCGAGCGATCACGCTGCCGGCTTTGGTGCGCGCTCGAGGAGGATCGTCTGGATGCCGCAGGTGCCGGTGCGCACCGTCATCACCCGCGTGCCCGGCTTTCGGCCGTTGCGCACCTCGCTGACGTCGACGCCCGCGGCGATCAGGCGGGCGCGGGTCGCTTCGATGTCGGCGACGCGCCAGCTCAGGCCCCAGAGCCGGTCATGGGTGAGGTCACCGCCCGCAACCGGCCGCCGCACCACCTCGACGATGAGATCGCCGCAGCGGAAGAACATGAGCTGGCCCCAGTCGTGATGCGAGCGGTCGAGCGCCAGGTCGAGCCCGAGCCGGGCGCCATAGAGCGACGCGGCACGCTCGGAATCCTCGGTCGCGACCACGACGTGGTCGAGCCCTTCGATCGGGCCGACGTCGGTTGCCGCCGAGATCGGGCGCTGCTCGGCGAGCTCGAGAAAGAACATGCGCACGCCGCGCGTGAGTTCGGTGGACGTGCGGGTGCGCCTCCAGTGCAGCACCGCGCCGCTCTCGTCGTCGCGACTCTCGACCTCGGTGACCGGCTCCGGCTTCAGCGCCACCCGGTCGAGCCGCCGGTGCACCTTGCCAATGTCTGCAACGCGGAAGCACAGGCTTGCGAGCATGCCCTCGTGGTCGTCCAGCAGCGCGCGCATCCGGTCGGCGGTGACGCTGAAGCCGCTCGGCGCCATCAATTCCAGCGTCATGTTGTCGAGGGTGAACAGTACGCGGTCGGCACCGTCGCCGGAGTTTTGCCAGGCCGGTGCCCGTGCCAGCAGGGTCTGATACGCAGCCCTGGCGGCGGCGATATCGCTGACCAGGGCGACCACGTGATCGAGGCCGGTGATCATGTTCCCCCCTTAGTTGATCGACCCGGAACAACGGCTCGAAATACGGCATTTGTCCGGGCTTGGCATTGCCCAGTGATGGTCGTATTCCGGCCCTATGCTCACCTCAAGCGCTGAGGGCGGTGCCTTTGCGAATAATTTCCGCGTTCCATCCGCGGAAGCGGTGCTAATGTAATGCCGCCGGCCGGGACCACCCAGCGCATCACGGACAACCAATGCAGGCTCTCTTTATCGGACAGACCTATATCGACGTCACCTTCATTACCGACCACATGCCGACCGGCGACGAGAAGCACGTGGCGGACGCCTACGCGGTCTCCTTCGGTGGTAATGCGGTCACGGCGGCTTTCTGCTGCGCCAAACTGGGAATCGTGCCCGACCTGATCGCGACCGTCGCGAACGACTGGCTTGGCCGCATGTTCCAGGACATGTGCGCCAAATACGCGATCTCGCTGCACAACCGGAAGGTCAACCAGTCCTCGCTGTCCTTCATCATGCCCAAGGACGGCAAGCGGGCGATCGTCCGCTGCCGCGACGATCACCACATCCATCCCTTCCCGATCCTCAATCTCGGCAGTTGTCGCGCGCTGCATATCGACGGCCACCAGCCGGATGCTGCGATCCACTACGCGAAGGTGTGCCGCGAGGCCGGCATTCTGACCTCGCTCGACGGCGGCGGCCTGCGCACCAACACGCATGAGCTCCTTGAATTCATCGATGTTGCAATCGTCGCGGAGCGGCTGTGCGAGCAGATGGATCTGACGCCGGACAAGATGCTCGATTATCTCAAGAGCCGCGGCTGCAAGATCGGCGGCGTCACCATGGGCGAGAAGGGCCTGCTCTGGTACAACGAGACCGGAGCGGTTGACATCATGCCCGCGATGCCGATCCCGCGCGAGCGCGTGATCGACACCAACGGCGCCGGCGACGTGTTCCACGGCGCTTACATCTATTCCTACCTCGCCCATCCCGGTAAAAGCTGGCGCGAGCATTTCGACTTCGCCCGCGCCGCCTCGACCCACAAGATCCAGCGCCTCGGTAACGAGGCCGGACTGCCGACCCTTGTCGACATCGCCAAAGTCAGGCAGGAATTCGAGGTGAGGGTCTAGGCTTCGCTGGGGTTTCACATGGGGCGTGTCTTCGTGGCCGGTAGCATCAACATGGATGTGGTGGCGACCGCCAATCGCCATCCCAGGGTCGGCGAGACCGTCGCCGGCAAAGAGGTGCTGTATTTCCCGGGCGGTAAGGGTGCGAACCAGGCGGTCGCGGCTTCAAGGCTTGGCGCGGGGACGACACTGATCGGCCGGCTCGGCAAGGACTCCTTCGGCACAGAGCTGAAGGCGTTCCTCGAAGGTCAAGGCATCGATCTTGGCTATGTCCAGGAGACGGCGGAGGCCCACACCGGCACCGCCATCATCACGGTCGCCGAGGCCGACAACACCATCGTCGTCATTCCCGGCACCAATGCGCTGGTCAGCGCCGAGGACGTCGGCGTTGTACCCCTGGTGATGGGCGATGTCGCCGTCAGCCAGTTCGAGATTCCGCTGCCCACGATTGCTGCCTTTTTCCGGCGTGCCCGCGCCGCGCAGGCGAAGACGATGCTCAATCCGGCTCCGGCACAGATATTCGGCCGCGACCTGCTCGAACTGGTCGACGTGCTGGTGCTGAACGAGACCGAGCTTGGCCTGCTCGCCGACGTGGCGTTGTCCGACAGCGACGACGTTGCGCGGATCCTAGATGCAGCGCGGCGGCTTCAGGCGAGCCCGGATCAGACCATCTGCGTCACGCTCGGCAAGCGCGGCGTCGTCGCGCTCGCGGGCCGCGAGGAGCTGGTCGTGCCGGGCCGCGTTGTGAAGGCCGTCGACACCACCGGCGCCGGCGATTGCTTCGTCGGCGCGCTGGCCGCTCAGCTTGCAGGTGGCGCGGCCCTGCGCGACGCGCTCGCCTTTGCCAACGCCGCCGCCTCGATCTCCGTGCAGCGTATGGGTGCCGGCCCTTCGATGCCGACGGCGGAAGAAGTTTCGGCTGTCCTCAACGAACGCTGATCAAGCCAGCGCGCTCTTCAGATCGAAGGTCTCGTCCGCGGCGTTCTCGGGAGCGAGCGAGCGGTCCATGCCGAGCAGCCGACGGCCGAACATGTGATCGCCGGCGCGATTGATGGATTCGATGCCGAGCAGCTTGTCGCCCTTGTAGCAGAAAGCCGAGAACGCCTTCTTCGTGGGACCGCCGCGCAGCACGACGCGGTCGTAGCCTGTCGTCAGCCCCGCAATCTGCAGCTTGTCATCGCCCTGGTCGCTCCAGAACCAGGGCTGGCCGTCATAGACCTTTTTGTCACCGGTCAGCCGCGCCGCCACGCAGCGGGCGTGGTCGGTCGCGTTCTGCACCGACTCCAGCCGCAGCGAGCCTCCGAAGCGCGGGCTCGCGAACAGCGCACAATCGCCGACTGCCGAGATGTTCGGATCGGCCGTCAGGAGATATTCGTCGACGATGATGCCCGAGGCGACCGGCAGCCCCGCCTCTGCCGCGAGCTCGATATTGGGCAACACACCGACGCCGACCACGACAAGATCCGCCGGCAGATGCCGGCCGTCGCTCAAGGAGACACCGGTGACCTCGCCGCCCTCGGCCTCGATGCTGGTCGCCTGCACGCCGAGATGGATGCGGATGCCTGCCTCGCGATGGCGCTCCTGGAAATACTCCGAGACCTCCGCCGTCACCGCCCGCGCCATCACGCGCGGTGCGAGCTCGAGCACGTCAACCTCCAGCCCTTTGATCCGGGCGGTAGATGCGAATTCGAGGCCGATGAAGCCGGCACCGATCACCACGACCCGTGTCTTTGACGGGATGATCTTCCGCAACGCCTCGCTTTCATCGAGGATACGCAGGTATTTGACGTCAGGCAGATTGGCGTTGGGCAGATCAAGCAACCGGTTGCGCGCTCCCGTCGCCAGCACGAGGTGGCCGTAGTCGAACGTCTCGCCGGAGGCGAGATGAACCTTGCCCGCGGCGCGGTCGATCGAGGTCGCGCGTCCCGCAATCAGCTCGATCTTCTGGTCGGTATAAAATTTCTCCGGCCGGAACATCAGGCTTTCAGGGCCAGCCGAGCCCTTGATATAGGCCTTGGACAAAGGCGGCCGCTGATAGGGTGGATGCGCCTCGTCATTGATCAGGCAGATGCGACCGGCAAAGCCGGACTGACGGAGCGACGCGGCAACCTGGTAGCCGCCATGGCCCGCGCCGACGATGATCACCGAACCGTCCGTCATCGGAACGGCCCAACTTTCTGGACACGAGCGTTACCCATGTCGTCTCCTCTCTCTCGCTGATTTTGGCTTGCTGGCCTTGTCGGTCGAGGAGCCGGCGCTCGTGTCCGTCCCTAAACGATGGCACCGCCATTTGACCCTATCGTTCCCGGTAACGCAAGAGCGACTGACGGTAGGGATTGTCTCCCCTCGCCTTCTGCGATTTAGTTGCGGCAAAGACCTCTTGCCGGGGATTTGCCATGTCCGCGTCCACCGCCTCCCACCCCGACGATGCCGCCCTGCTGCGCATCGACGGCCCCGTCGCCACCATCACGCTCCACCGCCCCGCAGCGTTCAACTCGATCAATCTCGCGATCGCGCAGAGGCTCGAGCAGCTCGCCGTCGAGATCGAGGCCTCCGATGCGATCAGGGTCATCGTCATCGAAGGCGAAGGCCGCGCCTTTTGCGCCGGCGGCGATCTGCAGACCATCGGTGCTGCGGCCGAAGCTAACACGGTGACACCGGTCGTCGGCGAGCTTTTGAAGCATTATCACGCGTTCATCGAGACGCTCAGGCGCATGCCAAAATTGTCGCTCTCGAGCGTGCACGGCTCGGCCGCCGGTGCCGGCATGGGACTGGCCTTCGTCACCGATCTCTGCATCGCCGCGGAAGATGCCAAGTTCACGCCGGCCTATGCCAAGATCGGCGTCTCGCCCGACGGCGGCAGCACGGTCGGGATTGTAGGAACCGTCGGCACAAGGCGCGCGCTGCAGATCTTCCTTGCGGAGGACAGCTTTACCGCGCAGCAGGCCCACGAATGGGGTCTCGTCGCCAAGGTCGTTCCCGCGGCTGAGCTCAAGGCGGCCACACGGCAGCTCGCAGAGCGCCTCGCGCAAACCCCGCCAGCGGCGATTGCGGGAACAAAGTCGCTCGTCTATCAGGCCACGACGACGCCGGTGAGGCAGCAGCTCGACGCAGAAGAGCACAAGATCATTATGGCGATGCACACGGACGATTTTCGGGTGGCCGTGAAGAAATTCACCAGCAAGGGCAAATAGCCGCCAACCTACTGAGGGCAGAGATAGCCTGTGCCCGCCGGCGATTTGAAGCAACCGACCGACTCGGGAAGCACGTGCCGCGGCAGCCACAAAACCACGCTCGGGAAATAGATCGCAAACGCGATGGTGGCGAAGAACACGACGTAGATCGGCAACGCGGCGCGCAGCGCCTTCGCAAAGCTGATGCCGACGAATTTCGATGCCATCAGCAGCACGAGGCCATAGGGCGGCGTGATCAGGCCGAAGGCGAGCGTTGCGATCAGCACCACGCCCATATGCACGCCGTTGATGTCGCCCGCCTCCGTCAGCGCGTTGACCAGAGGCATGAAAATGATGATGGTCGGCACCGGCTCGATGAAGTCGCCGACGACGGTGAACAGCAGCACCATCAGGAGCATGATCAGGTGCGGATCGTTACCGGCGATGGAGGTGATCCATTCCGCGATGTAGTTCGCGCCGCGCAAATAGGCGAGCATCCAGCCGAACGCGTTGGCGGCGCCGATCGTGATCAGCGGCAGCGCGAAGATCAGCCCGGCAAGGCAGAAATCGTACGGAATCTTCTTGAAGTGGCCGCGGTTCAGTGCGGGGATCACGACCAGGATGATCCAGGCCACGGCGACGACGCCGGCTTCCGTCGGCGTGAACCAGCCGGTCAAGATGCCGCCGAGCAGGATCACCGGGATCATCAGCGGCAAGGCCGCATCGCCGGCAGCGAACACCACCTGCCGCAGCGGCGCGCGCGGCTTGCGCAGGCCCGAGGGGCCAAAGAAATAGCAGTAGATCATCAGGCCGAAGCCGATCATCAGGCCCGGCACCACGCCCGCCATGAACAGGCCGGCGATCGAGACGTTGCCGACGGCGCCATAGACCACCGCGGTGATGCTCGGCGGCACCAGCGCCGCAATGGTCGAGGCCGACGCAATGATCGCAGCGATGAATGCGGGCTCGTAGCCTTCGCGCTTCATCGGGCCTCCCAGCGCACGGCTCATCACGGCGACGTCGGCCGTGGTCGAGCCTGACATTTCCGAGAAGAACATGCTGAAGACGACGACGACCTGGGACAGCCCTCCCCTGATATGCCCGACCAGCGATACCGAGAGGTTCGCGATACGCACCACCACGTTCGCCGAGCTCATGAGTTCGCCGACCAGCAGGAAGAACGGGATCGCCAGCAGTGCCTCGGAATCGACGCCGTCAAAGATCTTCTGAATGATGGCGGCGAGCGAGACGTCGGACAGGATTGCGCCAATGAAGACGCCCGCCATCAGCGAGAACGGCACGGGCACACCGAGATAGCCGAAGAAAAGGAAGCAGAACGACATCAACGCCAGGACGACGGGTGCGCTCACGGCTGCACCCTTCTCTCGCCGGCCGCGGGAGGCGCAGCAACTTCGTCTGGCGGCTCGGGATGATCAAAACCGTTGCGCAGGCCGTTGACGAGCTGCTCGATGGTGAACAGGCCGATCAGGACGCCCGACACCGGAATGATGGCATAGAGCGAGGCGATCGGCGTGCCCGACGGGAGACGAAAACTGCCGAAGCCACGGAGATAGTTGAGATAGCCGTACCAGATCAGGCAGGCGGCGACGCCGAGCACAACGATGCGGATGACGACCTCGACGATCAGCCGCGGCGTGCCATGCATCGCCTCGGAGATCGCGGTGAGATAGAGATGGTCGTTGCGCCGCGTCGCGGCCGCCGTGCCAATGAAGATCGCGTAGATGAACAGCGTCGAGGTGACCTCCTGCAGCCACAGCCAGGGATGACCGATGGTGCGCGTGACGATGTCGGCGGTCACCGAGAGCGAGAAACCGAAGCACAGCACGCCACAAAGCATCATCAGCGCAAGCTCGAGCCAGTCGAGCGAGCGCCATTTCAGATGACGCTGGCGTTGCAATACGAGCTTGTCGGCGATCGCCATTTTGGTCCCCGTCGTCCCGGCGAAAGCCGGGACCCATAGCCCCGAAAGGAAGTTGTTGCGCGAGCTGGCGACTCCAAGTCTTCGCCAAACTCAATCCTGTGGTTTATGGGTCCCGGCCTTCGCCGGGACGACGCAGAGAAAAGCCTGCACGCGGCCTAGTTGATCGACCGGATCAGGTTCTTGATCTTCTCGGCGTGCGGGCCGAGATCCTTGGCGAGCTTGTCGAGATAGGGATCGGCGATCGCCGTAAAGCTCTTCTTGTCGACGTTGTCTACGATCTTGACGCCCATCTTCTTCAGCTTCTCGGCCGCGCTGCGCTCGAGATCGAACGCCTTCTGTGGCTCCTTCGAGCTGATCTCGTTCGCCGCAGTCTGCACCCACTGCTTCTGCTCGGCCGAGAGGCTTTGCCAGAGCTTGTCGGAGACGAACACCAGCGCGTTGTTGGCCTCGTGCTCGGTGATGTTGAGCACCGGCGCCACTTCGTAATGCTTGTTGACGAGATAGACGTTGATGCTGTTCTCGGCGACGTCGACCACGCCGGTTTGCAGCGAAGTGTAGACGCTGCCGAAGGGCATGTGCACGGTCTGGGCGCCATAGGCCGGGAACATTGTGTCCTCCGTCGCGGTCGCCTGCACGCGGACCTTCAGCCCCTTGATGTCACCGACGTTGTGAATCTCCCGCTTGGAGTACATGTGGCGCACGCCTTGCGAGCCCGTCGCAATGACGTGCAGGCCCTGCGTGGTCTCGTCGATCAACGTCTTGAGCGCCTCGAACACTTTCGGGTCGGCCAATCCCTTGATCACGTGATTTTCGTCGCGGAACAGAAAGTGCAGCGACATCACGCCGGCCTGCGGCGAGATCGTCGCGGTGTTGGCGGAGGAGATGATTGCGAATTCGACGTCGCCCGCCTTCACGAGCTGGAGCACCTGCGGCTCCTGGCCGAGCTGCGCGCCGGGATATTGATCGATGATCATGGTGCCCTTGCTCAATTCCTTGAGCTTGTCGGCAAAGAGATCGCCGGCGATCGAATAGCCGGTGTTGCGCGGCTGGTCGTAGGCGAAGCGATAGTGCTTTACCTCCTGTGCGGATGCGCTAGTTGCGAACAGGATCGCGGCCGTTGCCGCCAGCCCAAGCATGGATCGTGCAATCATCGTCTCCCCCTGTTTTATGGTTCGCCGCTTTTGCGGCTGAACGGTTTTGCGGGTGGTCGCTCACCCCTTCTCGGTCTTTTGCTCGGTCTTTGGTCCGGTCCTCTGCATGAAATCGAAGTCACAGCCTTCGTCGGCCTGCAAGATGGTCTCGTTGAACAGCCAAGCATAGCCACGTCTGCTATTGTCCGGCGCGGCCGCTGGCTTCAACGCCGCCCGCCGTCGCGCTAGCTCCGCATCGTCAACCAGAAGCTCGATGCTGCGCTTGGCAACGTCCAGCCGGATCATGTCGCCATTCTTCACCAGAGCAAGCGGCCCGCCGACGGCGGATTCCGGCGTGATGTGGAGCACGATGGTGCCGAAGGCCGTGCCGCTCATGCGCGCGTCGGAGATGCGCACCATGTCCTTGGTGCCACCACGCGCGAGCTTCTTCGGGATCGGCAGGTAACCCGCTTCCGGCATGCCGGGCGCCCCCTTCGGTCCCGCATTGCGCAGCACCAGCACGTCATCGGCGGTGACGTCGAGATCGGGATCATCGACCCGCAGGGTCATGTCCTCGACGGATTCGAACACCACGGCACGCCCGGTGTGCTGCAACAGCTTGGGGCTTGCCGCGGATTGCTTGATGACCGCGCCGCGCGGCGCGAGATTGCCGTGCAGGACGGCAAGCCCGCCCTCGGGCTTGATCGGATTGTCGCGCGGACGGATAGCGTCCTGTCCGGGCACCTCTTCCGCATTGGCAACCACGTCGCGCAGCGTCTGTCCAGAAATCGTCTTGGCGTCGAGATCGATGAGATCGCCAAGCTGCGCGAGCAGCTTCGGCACGCCGCCGGCGTGATGGAAATGCTCCATATAGTGCTCGCCGGACGGTTTGAGATCGACCAGCACCGGCACTTCGCGGCCGAGCTTGTCGAAGGCGTCGAGATCGAGCCGGAGCGGCGAGCGATGCGCCATCGCCGTCAGATGGATCAGGCCGTTGGTCGAGCCGCCGATCGCTTGCAGCACGACCTGCGCATTCCTGAAGGACGCCGGCGTCAGCAATTCACTCGGCTTCGGTCCCTTGGTCTTGGCCATCTCCGCGGCGACCTTGCCGCTCGCCTCCGCCAGGCGGAAGCGCTCGGCGTGCGGCGCCGGGATCGTCGCGCTCATCGGCAGTGAAAGCCCCAGCGCCTCGATCATGCAGGCCATGGTCGAGGCCGTACCCATCACCATGCAGGTGCCGACCGAAGGCGCGAGCCGGCCGTTGACCGCCTCGATCTCGACGTCATCGATATCGCCCGCGCGATATTTCCCCCACAGCCGCCGACAGTCCGTGCAGGCGCCCAGCACCTCGCCCTTGTGGTGGCCGACGACCATTGGCCCCACGGGAATGACGACGGTCGGCAGGTCGGCGCTGATCGCCGCCATCACTTGCGCGGGCAGAGTCTTGTCGCAGCCACCGATTACGATCACCGCGTCCATCGGCTGGGCACGGATCATCTCCTCGGTGTCCATCGCCATCAGATTGCGTAGGTACATCGATGTCGGATGCGCAAAACTCTCCGCGATCGAGATGGTCGGGAACACGAAGGGCATCGCGCCCGACAGCATCACGCCGCGCTTGGCGGCCTCGATGATCTGAGGCACGTTGCCGTGGCACGGATTGTAATCACTGTAGGTGTTGGTGATGCCGACTATCGGGCGCTCGAGCGCGTCGTCGGAATAGCCCATGGCCTTGATGAAGGCCTTGCGCAGGAACAGCGAGAAGCCGGCATCGCCGTAGCTCGTCAGCCCCTTGCGCAAGCCACTCGTCATGACGCCACTCCGTTCGCCTCGCCATTGCCCCATTGTCGTACAGGCCGGCCCCCGATTGTCAACAACAGAGCACAAGTCGGATTATCTGAACCGGATCGCGGACGAGGAGACCAAGCGCTAAAGCGCGCGCTCTGCGCGTTCCACGAGCCGATCCAGAGCGTCGGCAGGCATGACCCACCGCCGCCACTCAGGATCCTCAGTTGCACCGAGACCGCGATAAAATGACCGCGCCAGCACGTTGTCGTTCAGCACGAACCAGCAGAAGCGCTTGTGTCCTGTCGCACGGGCATGCAGCGCCATTTGCCGCATGAGTCTTTGGCCGACACGCCCGCCTCGGCACTCCGGATCAACATAGAGCCATTTCAGCATCAAGAGTGGCCGCAGCGTATGCATAAAAGGGATTTCGTAATGAACGGCCATTCCGGCAAGCGACCCAGGACCTGCATCTGCGACGTAAGCGCCAAACTCGGGCCGCTCACCGAAGCCACGACGTAGCAGCTCCGCTTCATTAAGGCTGAAATTCTGACCACGCTCAAAGCTGACAATCGCACGCATGAGCCGAAGCAGTTCCGGTACGTCGCTCTCATGCATTGGCCGTATTGTGATTGCGGTGGTCGTTCCAGGGCGAGATGTTGCCGATTTCTCCATGTAACGCGCCTTTTTGGCGTCTCCTAGCGCTTGGTCCAGTCGATGATCCGGCTCTTGTCCGCATCGAATTCGATGCTGCAGAACGCGCCGCCCTGGTAGTAGTCGCCGACCGGATCCGGCTTGAGCTTGGCCTGCTCGGCCATTGCGTGCTGCACATGATCCTCGGCGCGGCCGGTCGGACGATAGCCGAATTCGTAGGCCCGATGGTTGTCCCACCAGGCGCGTTCGTTGAGCGAGGCGCCGTAGAAGATCTCGAAATGGATGTCGGGATGCTCGAGGCCAATGCGGCAGAGCTGCACGAGGTCCTCAGGCTTCAGCCAGATCGCGAGCCGGCGCTGGTCGAGCGGCTTCTCGCCGAAATTGCCGATGCGCAGGCAGGTGACCTTCAGGCCATGCTTGTCGGCATAGAGCGCGCCGACCGCTTCACCGAATACCTTGCTGACGCCGTAACGGCTGTCGGGACGCGGGGTGACGTCGGTGCCGATCTTGTGATGGCGGGGGTAGAAGCCGACCGCATGGTTGGATGACGCGAAGACCACGCGCTTGACGCCCTTCTTCCGCGCCGCCTCGAACAGGTTGTAGCCGCCGATGATATTGGCCTGGAGGATATCGTCCCAGGATCCCTCGACCGAATAGCCGCCGAAATGCAGGATGCCATCGACGCCATCGCAGATCGCCTCGCATTGCGCGAGATCGGCAAGGTCCGCCGCCTTGAACGTCTCGTTGGCGCCGAGATCGGCAGGCGGCTTGATGTCGGAGAGCAGGAGATCCGGATAGATCGGCGGCAGCAATTTGCGCATTGCGCTGCCGATTCCACCCGAAGCTCCCGTCATCAAAATACGCGGCATTTCTTCCCTCGTTGGTAGCGACCGGTTTGCGGTCTTGGGTCACTGATGATAGCAGACTTGGCCTGAGGGGACGCAACAACGAGAACTGCAAATGTCCGATGCATCGGTGCAATCCCAAGGTTGGCGGCCGGCGACCTATTACCCCGACCCGGCGATAACTGCACTAGACCCAAGGTTTGAGAAATACTGGCTGAAACCCGCGGCCGTGGAACGCCTCGCCACCGGCCTGCGCTGGGCCGAGGGACCGGTGTGGTTCGGCGACGGGCGATATCTCTTATGCAGCGACATCCCCAACCAGCGCATCATCAAATGGGAGGAGGAAACCGGAGCGGTCTCCATTTTCCGAAAACCCTCCAATTTCGCGAACGGCAATACGCGCGATCGGCAGGGTCGGCTGATCACCTGCGAGCACGGTGGGCGCCGGGTGGTGCGCACCGAATATGACGGCTCGATCACGGTGCTGATGGATTCGTTTGGCGGCAAGCGGCTGAACTCGCCAAACGACGTCGTCGTGAAATCCGACGGCGCGATCTGGTTCACCGATCCGGTGTTCGGCCTGCTCGGCAATTACGAGGGCCACAAGGCGGAGTCGGAGATCGAGCCGAACGTCTACCGGCTCGATCCCGTGAGCGGCAAGGCAACAATCGTGGCCGAGGGCGTGCTCGGCCCGAACGGGCTGTGCTTCTCGCCGGATGAGAAGATCCTCTACGTGGTGGAATCGCGCGGGCAACCGAACCGCAAAATCCTCGCCTATGACGTCTCGCCCGATGGCACCACGGTTTCCAACAAGCGCGTGCTCATCGATGCAGGGCCGGGCACGCCGGACGGAATGCGCTGCGACATCGACGGCAATCTCTGGTGCGGCTGGGGCATGGGCGATCCCGAGCTCGACGGCGTCGTGGTGTTCGCGCCCGACGGCGTGATGATCGGTCGCATCGCCCTGCCCGAACGCTGCGCCAATCTCTGCTTCGGCGGCGTCAAGCGCAACCGACTGTTCATGGCGGCGAGCCAGTCGATCTACGCGCTGTACGTGAACACGCAGGGGGCACTGGGGGGATAGTCTCTCCGCCGTTGCCGGAATCGTAGGGTGGGCAAAGTGACTTGTCCGCCGTAGCGCGAAGAGCGAAGGCGGAAGCGTGCCCACCACTTCTCGTTCATTACGCGACGGTGGGCACGTCGCTACACTCCTTTGCCCACCCTAAGAATTCTCTCGTTGTCGAAACACCGTCAGCAAAACGAAAAACGCCGGAGCGGTGTCCCGCTCCGGCGTCATGTTTGTTCAGACTACGAGGCTTACGCCGCGTTGAAGCCGGCGACAGCCTTCACCTCGAGGAAGTCTTCGAGACCGTACTTGCCCCACTCGCGGCCGTTGCCCGACTGCTTGTAGCCGCCGAACGGCGCGGAGCGATCGTTGGGCACGCCCTGGAGGTTGACGTTGCCGGCGCGGATCTGGCGGGCAACGCGCTTCGCGCTCTCGACCGTATCGGCCGAGACGTAGCCCGCAAGGCCATAGGGCGTGTCGTTGGCGATCTGCACGGCCTCGGCTTCGTCCTTGGCGCCGATGATGGTCAGCACCGGTCCAAAAATCTCCTCCTTCGCGATCGTCATATCGCTGGTGACGTCGGCGAAGATGGTCGGGCGAACGTAGAAGCCCTTGTTGACGCCCTCGGGCAGGCCCGGGCCACCGGCGACGAGCGTTGCGCCCTCGTCGATGCCCTTCTTGATCAGCGCCTGGATCTTGTCCCACTGGCCGCGGTTGACGACGGGGCCGATGGTGGTGCCTTCGCCGCGCGGATCGCCAGCCTTGGTCTTGTCGGCGACCGCCTTCGCGATCGCGGCCACTTCCTTCATCTTGGACAGCGGCACGATCATGCGCGAGGGCGCGTTGCAGGACTGGCCGGAGTTGTTGAACATGTGCATCACGCCGCCGGTCACCGCCTTCGTGAGGTCGGCGCCCTCGAGGATGACGTTCGGCGACTTGCCGCCGAGTTCCTGGCTGACGCGCTTCACGGTCGGAGCTGCGCGCTTGGCCACATCGATGCCGGCGCGGGTCGAACCGGTGAACGAGATCATGTCGATATCGGGATGCTCGCTCATGGCGGCGCCGACCTCGGGGCCGAGGCCGTTGACGAGGTTGAACACGCCCTTCGGCACGCCGGCTTCATGGAGGATTTCCGCGAAGATCAGCGCCGAGGTCGGCGTAAACTCCGACGGCTTCAGGATCATGGTGCAGCCGGCGGCGAGCGCGGGCGCCACCTTGCAGGCGATCTGGTTGAGCGGCCAGTTCCAGGGCGTGATCATGCCGACCACGCCGACCGGCTCACGCAGCACCATGGCGGTGCCAACCGGCTCCTCGAAATGATAGTTCTTGAGCACGTCGAGCGTGGTCATGAGATGGCCAAGGCCCGCGCCGGCCTGGAGTTTTTCCGCCATCGGCAGCGGCGCGCCCATCTCGTCGGACACGGCGGCGCCAATCTCCTTGAGACGGCCTTTGTAGATCTCGATGACCTTGGAGAGCAGCGCGACGCGCTCCTCGCGGCTGGTCTGGGAATAGGTGACGAAGGCGCGCTTGGCGGCAGCGACAGCCTTGTCCACGTCGGCCTTGGAGCCGAGCGCAACCTCATACATCGCCTCTTCCGTCGCCGGATTGACGACCGGAGTGGACTTCTTGACGGCGGGATCGACCCAGGCGCCATCGATGTAGAATTGCAAGCGATTGACCATTGTGAACCTCTTCTTGGGGAGCATTGGAGGGGCGTTTCGGCAGCTATCCTTGCACGAAAACCCGGGTTGTTGAACCCGCCCTCAGCTTGACCTGCGTTGCGGCGGACGCGCGGGAATATGATCGCGCGACCGGGAACTGGCAAGGTCTCGGTTGAATGTCGTCCTGGCGAAAGCCAGGATCCCCGCGCGAGCGCCCGCGCTCGTCGCGATTACCCCAGGGAGCAGTTTGGCGAAGGCTCGTTGCCGTGGGACGACCACGATCGGCGATCGATGGACCTCGCGGTATGGGCCCTGGCTTTCGCCAGGGCGAGGACACACTTCACACCGCCATCTTCCGATGCAGCACCGGCGCGCCGGTGGTGAGGCTTTCGGCCGCATCGATGATGGCGTTCGCGTCCAGGCCATAATGGCGGTAGAGGTCGGCGATGGTGCCGGTCTGGCCGAACTGTTCGACGCCGAGCGCCTCGACGCGATGGCCGCGGACGCTGCCGAGCCAGCCGAGCGTGGCCGGGTGGCCGTCGATCACGGTCACGAGACCGCAATCGCGCGGCAATGGCGCAAGCAGCTTTTCGATATGGCTCAAATGCTGCACGCCGCGGCGGTCGCGCCGCAATTTCCGCGCGGCGGTCCAGCCAGCGTGAAGGCGGTCGGCCGAGGTGATCGCAAGCAGGCCTATGTCGCGCCGGCTTTCGCCGACGAAGCCGGTCGCCTCGATCGCCTCCGGCGCCACCGTGCCGGTGTAGGCGATTACGATTTCGGCATTGGGGCCCGGCTTGCGCAACCAATAGGCGCCGTCGGTGATGCCCTGAGCGAGCTCCGGAGTCATGATTCGCTGCGCTTGCTCGATGGTGCGCGTCGACAGACGCAAGTAGACCGAGCCACCCTCGCCCGCCTCGCGCTGCATGTGGTCAAAACCCCAGCCCATGATCACGGCGAGCTCGTCGACGAAGGCCGGCTCGAACGATGCGAGCCCATCCTGCGCCATGCCGATCAGCGGCGTTGCGATCGACTGATGCGCACCGCCTTCGGGTGCGAGCGTGACACCGGAGGGCGTTGCCGCCACCATGAAGCGAGCATCCTGATAGCAGGCGTAGTTCAGCGCATCGAGGCCGCGCTCGATGAAGGGATCGTAGAGCGTGCCGACCGGCAGCAAGCGCTCGCCATTGATCTGGTGCGAGAGCCCCAGGGCCGACATCATGATGAACAGGTTCATCTCTGCGATGCCAAGCTCGAGATGCTGCCCCTTGGGCGATGCGTCCCAGTTGAACGTGGATGGAATTTTCTCGCTGCGGAATAAATCCGCCTTCTCGGCGCGCGCAAACAGGCCGCGCCGGTTCACCCAGGGACCGAGATTGGTCGAGACGGTAACGTCGGGCGACGTCGTGACGATGCGCTCCGCAAGCTCGCTGTCGGTGCGCGCGATCTCGTTCAGCACAAGCCCAAAACCCTGCTGGGTCGACATCTGCGCCGACGGCTTGAAGGTGAGCTGAGAGGGCACTTCGACGGCGGGCGCGGTCAGCCGGCGGCCATCCTGGTTGAAGGGCACGCGCGCGAGGAAGGCTTCGAGCCCGGCAGCGCCCTGCGCCATGCCCTCGAACTTGTCCCACTCGTGACCGGGGCGAATGTTCTGGCTCTCGCGAAACTTCTCCATCTGCGCAACCGTCATCAGGCCGGCATGGTTGTCCTTGTGGCCCTGGAACGGCAGACCGACGCCCTTGATGGTGTAGGCAATGAAGCAGACCGGGCGATCGTGATCGATCTTTTCGAACGCCTCCAGCATGCTCGCCATGTCGTGTCCGCCAAGGTTCGACATCAACGCCAGCAGTTCATCATCGCTGCGCCGGTCGATCAGCTTGGTGATCGGCCCCTGGTCACCGATCTCGTCATGCAGGTGCTTGCGGAAGGCCGCGCCGCCCTGGAAGCACAGCGCCGCGTAGAGCGCGTTCGGGCAGTTGTCGATCCACGCTTTAAGCGCTTCGCCACCGGGCTCGGCAAAAGCCTCGCGCATCAGCCGGCCGTATTTCACGATGACCACGTCCCAGCCGAAATTGCGGAACATGGTCTCGAACTTTTCCCAGAGCCCCTCGCGCACGACGGCGTCGAGCGACTGCCTGTTGTAATCGACCACCCACCAGGTGTTGCGCAGGCCGTGCTTCCACCCCTCGGCGAGCGCCTCGAAAATGTTGCCCTCGTCCATCTCGGCGTCGCCGACCAGCGCGATCATCCGCCCTTCGCGGCGATCCTTCATCCAGCCATGCGCCTTGACGTAGTCCTGCACCAGCGACGAGAACAGCGTCTGCGCGACACCGAGACCCACCGAGCCGGTCGAGAAATCGACGTCGTCGATGTCCTTGGTGCGCGAGGGATAGGACTGCGCGCCCTTGAAGCCGCGGAAATTCTCCAGCTTCTCGCGGGTCTGCCGGCCAAACAGATACTGGATGGCGTGGAACACCGGGCTTGCGTGCGGCTTCACCGCGACGCGATCCTCAGGTCTGAGCACGTGGAAATACAGCGCCGACATGATGGTCGCGAGCGAGGCGGATGAGGCCTGATGGCCGCCGACCTTCAGGCCGTCCGCGTTGGCGCGGATGTGGTTTGCATGATGGATGGTCCATGACGACAGCCACAGCACCTTGCGGGCGAGCGCGGACAAGGTGTCGAGGCGGGCGGAATCGACGGGCATGGCGATGCTCCGGAAAATGATGGACTATGATACGCCTGCGGCAGCCGGCAAAATTCTCAATTTTTGGCGCCACGCCCGCCCAAGTTGGGATATTTTACCAAAGAATAGCCACTCCACATAGGTTTCATCCCAATGCCCGAGCTTGACGCCATCGACCGAAAGATCCTCGCCCTGCTCCAGGCCGACAGCCGGCTGACCATGCAGGAACTCGCCGACAAGGTCGGCTTGTCGGTCTCGCCCTGCCATCGCCGGGTCAAGCTACTGGAGGAGCGCGGCGTCATCACGCGCTACATCGCAACCGTCGACCAGAAGGCGCTGGGGCTGCACGTCAGCGTCTTCATCTCGATCAAGCTGGCTCGGCAGAAGGAGGAGGACCTCAATCGCTTTGCGCGCGCGATCTCGAAATGGGACGAGGTTTTGGAATGCTACCTGATGACCGGCAACCGCGACTACCTCTTGCGCGTCGTCGCCGCCGACCTGTCGTCCTATGAGGCGTTCCTGAAGAACAAGCTGACCCGGCTCGACGGCATCGCCTCGATCGAGTCGAGCTTTGCGCTAAGCCAGGTGAAATATTCGATCGCACTACCCGTGTGACGGCAGCCTCGCTGACCCAATCCGCCCGGGGCAAACGCCTGCCCGATCCCCGGTGTCACATTGGCGCAACAAAGCCCGCCGATGGTCAGCCCCTGGCACTCTAGCCGAGAGTAAGGATCCATGACTGCAGCCGACCGCACCTCCGAAGCCGCCAAGCGCGACCGCATTATCCAGGAAATGGCCGACGACCTCGACGAGGAGCTTGAACTCGAGCTTGACGACAGCCGCCTCGACAAGCTCCTGAGCGAGACCGATACCCCCGGTCCGACCATGGACCGCAGGGCTTATTTCAGGGAGCTGCTCCGCCTCCAGGGCGAGCTCATCAAGCTGCAGGACTGGGTGCAGAGCGAGAAGAAGAAGGTCGTCATTCTGTTCGAGGGCCGCGACTCCGCCGGCAAGGGCGGCGTCATCAAGCGCATCACCCAGCGCCTCAATCCTCGCGTCTGCCGGGTCGCCGCGCTTCCAGCCCCCAGTGAGCGCGAGCGCACGCAATGGTACTTCCAGCGCTACGTGTCGCATTTGCCCGCAGGCGGAGAGATCGTACTATTCGACCGGAGCTGGTACAACCGCGCGGGCGTGGAGCGCGTGATGGGCTTCTGCAGCGAGGAACAGTACGAGGAGTTCTTCCAGTCGGTACCGGAATTCGAGCGGCTGCTGATCCGCTCCGGCATCATCCTGCTCAAATACTGGTTCTCCATCACCGACGACGAGCAGCAGTTCCGCTTCTCCATGCGCATCCAGGATCCGCTGAAGCAGTGGAAGCTGAGCCCGATGGACGTCGAGGCACGCAGCCGCTGGGAGCTGTACACCAAGGCCAAGGAGACGATGCTGGAGCGCACCCACCTGCCGGATTCGCCATGGTGGATCGTCGACGCCGTGGACAAGAAGCGCGCGCGGCTCAACTGCATCTCGCATCTGCTCAGCCAGATCCCCTACCAGGAGGTCTCGCGCGTGCCGGTGACGCTGCCGCCGCGCGTCCGCAACCCCGACTATCACCGCGGGCCAATTCCGGACGAGATGTACGTGCCCGCGAAATATTGACGGCGCCGGCAGCAGCCACCGGCAACCGGCCTTCGGGATGAGGACCACGAGATGCCCGTGCCGAGCGATTTGAGCGTGACTAGTGAGACCTTGCTTCGTCGCCGCAATCGCTCCGGCCCGTGGCTGCTGCTCGCGAGCATCCTTTCGGCGGTGACGGTGGTTCTCGCCGTTGCCTATTGGGCTTGGCAGCCGGCGAGCTTGCGCATCGCCGTCGGCCCGCCCGGCAGCGACGACCAGACGGTGATACAGGCGCTCGCGAGGGCCTTCGATGCGAAGGGTGGCGCCGTGCGGCTGGCGCCGATCGAGACGGACGGCGCGTTGCAAAGCCTCAACCTGCTTGGCGGCGGCAAGAGCGATCTAGCGGTAGCGCGCGGCGACCTCGACATGCCACCCGACACCAACTCGGTGGCGATCCTGCGCCGAAACTTCGTGGTGCTGTGGGCGCCGACGGGCCGCAAGGGCGCGGCGAAATCAAAGGTGACCGAGATCGCAGGCCTTAGCGGTCGTCGCATCGGTGTCGTGGGCCTCGGCGATGCCAACATCATCTTGCTGCGCGTGATCCTGGCAGAATCCGGCGTCAATCCGCAGAAGGTGACGGTGGTACAGTTCGGTACCGACCACATCTCCGAAATGACGCAGGACACCACGCTCGACGCATTCATGATGGTCGGCGCGCTCGATGCGAAAGTGATCGCGGACACGATCGCCGCAACGGCGCGGGCGCGCGGCGAGCCAAAATTCCTCGGCGTCGACGTTTCCGACGCGATCGCCGAACGGCATCCGCTCTATGAATCCGAGGAAATACCGGCTGGCGCGTTCGCTTCGTCACCGCAACGGCCCGACGACAAGATTGACACCATCGCCGTCAACCACCTGATCGTGGCGCCGAGCTCGCTCTCCGAGGATACGGTCGCTGCCTTCACCCGCGAGCTGTTCACGATCCGGCCGTCACTCGCGAAGGAGTTGCCCAGCGTCAGCCACATCCAGAAGCCGGACACCGACAAGGACGCCGCGCTGCCAGCCCATCCCGGCGCTGCCGCCTATATCGACAGCAACGAGCGCAGCTTCATGGACAAGTACAGCGACTACATCTGGGGCGCGGTGCTGATCCTCTCCGGCCTCGGCTCGGTGGCCGCGTGGCTGCGTCATTACCTGCGGCGCGATGAGCGCAAGCTGAACACGCTGCACCGTGACCGCTTGCTCGGCGCGATCGTGAGCGTGCGCGAGGCTTCGTCCCTCGATGAACTTGCGGCCATGCAACGCGCCGCGGACGACATTCTGCGCGAGACGCTGATCTGCCACGAGGACGGCGCCATTGAAGACGGCGATCTCGCCGCCTTCGGGCTCGTGCTGGCGCAATTCCATCAGGCGATCATCGATCGCCGAGCCCTAATCAGCGATAGGGCCGAGGGACCTGCAAAGCCCGATGGCCCCGCGCTTCAGCTCGCCGCTACCTCCACGGCTCCACGATGATCTTGGTTTGCGCCTCGGGATTGGCGAGATCGGCGAAGGCTTTGGGCACGCCGTCGATGCCGACCTTGGCCGTCACCATCGCGGCCGCCTCCACCTCGCCCTCCGCGATTAGGCGTAGCGAATAGGCGAACTCCTCTGGCGTGTAGCCGACGACTTATTGGACGTTGAGCTCTTCATGATGCCGAGCATCGGCTCGCTCTTGTCGCTCTCGATGCAGCCCGTACCCGGCTCCTCCCATTCTTGTCGGAGCCGTTGATAGCACAAAGCCAGCCCTTCAGATTGCGTCAGGCGTTCGGCGAACGCTCCTCGCGCACCAAGAGCTGGGCCCGGCGGACACGCTCGCGATGGGCGATATAGAGGCCGCTCGCGACGATGAACGCCGCGCCCGTGATGGTCCAGACGTCCGGCAACTCACCGAAGATGAAGAAGCCCAAAATGCTGACCCACAGCAATTGCGTGTAGGAGAACGGCGCCAGCACCGAAGCATCGCCATAGCGATAAGCGAGCACGATGATCCACTGGCCAACCGTGGAGGCGATGCCGATGAAGATACCGAGCCCGATGGCAGTCCAGCTCGGCGTGACCCAGACGAACGGCACCATCGCGGTCAGGAGGGCAACGCCCGTGAGCGCGGAATAGGCCATCGTGGTGAGGACAGCTTCCCGCCCGCTGATCATGCGCGTCAGGATCAGCGCAGCCGCCCAGCAAAACGCCGAGACGATCGGGAAGAACGCGGCGACGTGAAATGCGCTTGAGCCGGGCCGCAAAATGATCGTAACGCCGACGAGGCCGAGCGCAGTTGCGAGCCAGCGGCGCAGGCCGACCTTCTCACTCAGGAAGATGATCGAGAGCGCCGTGACGAACAGTGGCGAGACGAAGCCGGTGGCGGAGGCCTCCGCGATCGGGAGGAAACGCAGGCCGGTAATGAAGAACAGTGACGAGCCGAGCAGCGCCGCACCGCGCATCAACTGAAGGCCGAGCCGCTCGGTACGCATCGCATAGAGCGGCGAGGCCGGCAGCATCACCGGCGTGAACATCAGTGCGAAGGTCAGGAAGCGGATCCAGGTGATCTCGATCGACGGCAGGCTCGTCGAAAGATATTTCGCGGTGACGTCTGAGCAGCCGAGAAATACGGTCGACAACAGGACCAGCGCAATGCCCTTGAAGGGATGGTCGACGCGCGCGGGTGCGCGGCGTGCGGCCTGCTTCCTTTCTGGCACAGGCACGGAAATACTGTCGAGCCTTGCGGCTGCGGCTGGCGGCGGGGTCACGGCTGGAACTCGGGAAATGCGAATCGTATGAACCTATAAAAACGCCAATTGCGCGTGGTTCACAACGCCCGAAAACAGGATGCCGATATGCACTGGTGGGCACGTGCGTAAACGCTCCATTAACAAGGGGCGCTTTCTTGCATTACAGCATCGGCAGGCTGCGTGGCTTGCTGCCGCGCGGAAACGCCGCATCCAGCGCGGTAACATCGTCCATGGTCAACACGAGATCGCCGCTCGCCGCATTTTCGCCAGCATGCTCGGCGGATGACGCCTTCGGGATCGCGAACACCGTAGTTGCACGGGTGAGAAAGCTGAGCGCCACCTGACGCGGCGTCGCGCTGTGCGCCTCTGCGATGCGCGCGAGCACCGCACCTCCCTTGCTCGTCGCTGCGGGAAAATCGTCATGGCCGAATGGCGAATAGGCCACCACCGCAACACCGTGCCGCTCGCACCACGGGATCACCGCGTGCTCGATTGCACGCTCCTTGAGATGGTACAGCACCTGATTGCAGGCGATCTTGCCTTCGCCGGCAACGTCGAGGATGTCGTCGAGATCGTCGGCGTCGAAGTTGGACACGCCCCAGGATTTGATCTTGCCAGCCTTCACCAGCTCCTCGAAGGCAGCAACAGTGTCCTCCAGCGCATAGGAGCCACGCCAGTGCAGCAAATAGCAGTCGAGCCGATCCGTCTTCAGCCGCTTGAGCGAGCGCTCGCAAGCGGTGATGGTGCCGCGGCGCGAGGCGTTGCTCGGCAACACCTTCGAGACCAGGAAAACCTCGTCCCTGCGGCCAGCGATCGCATCGGCAATCACGAGTTCCGCCTCGCCGTACATCTCGGCGGTGTCGATATGCGTCATCCCTAGATCAAGCCCGCGCTGAAGCGCGGCAATCGCGCGCTTGCGGTCGCCATGATCGAGATACCAGGTGCCCTGTCCGATGACGGAGACGCTGGCGCCGGTGTGGCCGAAGGGTTTTGTGTTCATGTATTTCTCCACGGGCGAGATCTGAGTGCTTTCTCTCGCCGCGTGACAGCATAGGCGACAATGTTCGAAGCGTCGATTGGCCCGCGCCTCCGTCGGAGACGAGCATAGCTCACCGGTCGCGCAGCACGCGCAGCGCATTCAGGATCACGGCGACGTCGATCACCTCCTGCAGGATCGCGCCCTCGACTGGCGTCAGGTAGCCGAAGGCAGCCGCGATCATGCCGAGCGTCGACAGGCCGATGCCGGCAATAACGCTCTGAAGCGCGATGAAACGTGCGCGGCGCGCGATCTCGATCGCGGGCACGATGCGGTCGAGCGTGTCGACCAGCAGCACGGCGTCGGCTGCTTCCGCCGACGCGGCGGCACCCGTCGCACCCATGGCGACGCCGACATCGGCGGCCGCGAGTGCCGGGGCGTCGTTGACGCCATCGCCCACCATCATCACCGGACCGGCTTTGCGCTCTGACAGCACCACCATGACTTTTTGGTCCGGCGTCAGCTCGGCGCGAACCGCATCGAGGCCGAGACCGGCCGTGATGGCCTCGGCTACGTCGCGGCGGTCGCCGGTCGCGAGCACGATGCGTTCAACGCCGAGGCGCCGCACCTTGGCAAGGAGCTCGTCGATGCCGGCGCGCAGCTCGTCGGCGAGCACGATCCGTCCGGCAAGCCGGCCGTCAAGCGCCAGCCACACGGCGACCGCTCCCGGCGCTGTCAACGCGGGCTCAGTCGTGCCCTGGATCGGATCCGGCAGTTGCGATCGCACATAGCGACGACCGCCGACGGCGACGAAGCTGCCCTGCACGCGTCCCTTGACGCCTTCGCCGGGCGTCTCCGCGACATCGGCCGGAATCGACAGTGGAAGCCCGCGGCGCTGCGCCTCGGCCACCAGCGCCTGCGCGATGACATGCTTGGAGGCCTGATCGAGCGATGCGGCGATCCGCAGCACGTCATCCTCACGAAATGCTTCCGCGGCATGGACTGCAACCACCCTCGCCTTGCCATCGGTGAGCGTGCCGGTCTTGTCGACCACGAGGACGCGGATGCGAGCCATCGTCTCGAGCGCCTTGCCGCCCTTGATCAAGATGCCGTAATGGGCCGCGCGCGACAGGCCAGCGACGATGGCAACCGGCACCGCGAGGATCAGCGGGCAGGGCGTCGCCACCACCAGCACCGCCACCATGCGGATCGGATCCTGCGTCCAGGCCCAGGCCGCACCCGCGATCGTGAGCGTTGCGACCAAAAACACGATCGCATAGCGATCGGCGAGCCTCGCCATCGGCGCCCTGGCGCGCTGCGCCGCCTCGACCAGGCGGACGATACCCGGATAGGTGCTTTGCGCCGCCGGACGGGTGGCGATGATGTCGAAGGCTTCGCCGGCATTGGTGGCTCCGCTCATCACCGCTTCGCCGTCCCTGCACTGGACCGGCAGCGATTCCCCCGTCAGCGCAGACTGGTCGAGCACGGCGAGCGGGCTTGCGAGCGTGCCGTCGACCGGCACGATCTCGCCCTGGCGGATCAGCAGACGGTCGCCTGTCGCGACGAGCTCGACGTCGATCTCCTCGAGCCGATGGTCGCGATGACGCATCGCCTTGCGCGGGGCGCGCGCGAGCAGCGCCGTCATCTCGCGCCGCGCTTGGCCCTCGGCAAAGTCCTCGAGGTGTTGCCCGCCGGCATACATCAGCGCGACCACGGCGGCCGCAAGCTCCTCACCGACCACCAGCGCCGACGTCATCGAAAGTGCAGCCACGATATCGAGCCCGACATCGCCGCGCCACAGGCTCCGCACGATCTCGACCAGGAGCGCAAGCAATACCGGCAGCGTCGCAATCGCCCAGACCAGATCAACCCACGCCGAAGCGCCGGATGCGCGCAGCACAAAGCCGAGCACGAGTCCCGCGGCGGGAAAGCCGATCAGGAAGGGCCGAATGGGAACGTCGGACACGGAAAAAACGCCGGGCGAGTTGCGCGGCAGTGATGATGACAGCGAGTGCGCGAAGAGGCGATGATTTAGATCAACCCCACACTGTCATGCCCCGCGCAGGCGGGGCATCAACTATGCCGCGGCCTATCGATTTGTCTCGGACGTCTCGGAGTGCTGGATCGCCCGATCCCGTCTCCGCCAAGGCTTCGACGAGGCTCGCGGACTCGGCTCGCCGAAGCTTCAGCGAAGGCGGCAAGCCGGGCGATGATGCAGGAAGTGTGGCGCTAGCCCGCCGCGCCGGCGAACTTTGCCTCCTTCGCAGCCCCGCCCGTCTCCGCAATCAGCCGCTTGAGCTCGGGAATGCAGGAGCCGCAATTGGTGCCGGCCTTGAGTTTTGCGCCGATCTCGGCCGCGCTGCGCGCGCCGGCGGCGATGGTGTCACAGATGGTGGCGCGGCCGACGCCGAAGCAGGCGCAGACCACGGGACCGGTCGAGGCGACACCTTCGGTCGATTTGCCCGAGAGCAACATGCGGCGCTGTTCGTCACTGACACTGCCTGCCGCGAACAGGCTCTTCACCACCTCCCAATCGCCGGCATCATGGGCAGGGCCAATGAACAGGCAGGCCTCGATGCGATCGCCGACGAAAGACGCCGCGCGGTAGACGCCGCCGCCGAAATCGCGGTACTCGGCAATATCCTCGCCTCCAATATCGTGCAGCCAGATCGGCCAGCGGGACAGATCCGCATTGTCGGCGAAGAGATAGCCGTAGCCACCGCCGATCGCGACACGCGCCCACCACAGATGCGGCGGCAGCGCGAGTGCTTTTCGCGACAGAACAAAGCCGCGGAAGACGTATTCGTACGGCGCTATCGCGGCCGGGGTTGCCTTGGCTTCCGGCTGCCCCGAGAACGGATCGTTGAACGACTGCACCAGCGCGCCGATGCGGCCATGCGAGGCGTTCATCGCGCTCCAGTGGATCGGCGCGAACAGCGTGCCGCGCTGCTGGCGCTCGCTGACCACGACTTTGAGGATGCACTGCCCGTAATCGGTGGTGACGCGGGCAAAGCTGTCGTCGGTGACGCCGTATTTGCCGGCATCATCAGGATGAATCTCGACGAACGGCTCTGGCAGATGCGCCCCGAGCCGCTGGCTGAGGCCGGTACGGGTCATGGTGTGCCACTGGTCGCGGATGCGACCCGTGTTCAGCCGCAGTGGTCGCGCCGCATTGGTCTCGCTGCGCAGCGCCGGTACCTCCGGCGCAACGAAACGGCCCTTGCCGTCATTGGTGAAGAAGCCGCCGCCCGCAAAGAAGCGCGCGCCAGGTCCCTCCTGCCCCTCGCGCGCCGGCCATTGCAGCGGCACCAGCGCATCATAGGCCTCGTCGGATACCGATTGCAGCGCGCCGATGTCGAAATCCCGGCTGCCATTGTTCTCGAACGCCGAGAGCGCGGCATGCTCGCGGAAGATCTCGGCGGCCGATTTGTAGTTGAAGCCCGCACTGAAGCCGAGGCGCTTTGCGACCTCGCTCAGAATCCACCAGTCCGGCCGCGCCTCGCCCGGCGCCGGCAGGAACGAACGCTGCCGCGAGATACGGCGCTCGGAATTTGTCACCGTGCCCGACTTCTCGCCCCATGCGAGCGCGGGCAACAGCACATGCGGCCCCGCCTCCACCGTGTCGTTGGAAAGCACGTTCTCCGAGACCACGAACAGCTCGAGCTTCTTCAGCGCATCGCGCACGAGATCGGCATCCGGCAGCGACACCGCCGGATTGGTGCCCATCACCCACAGCGCCTTGACCTCGCCGCGGTTGATCGCCTCGAACAACTGCACCGCCTTGAGCCCCTCGTGGGTGGCGATGCGCGGCGCCTTCCAGAACCGCCGCACGCGGTCGATCTCGGGCGGAGTGAACATCATGTGCGCGGCGAGCTGGTTGGCGAGCCCACCGACCTCGCGGCCACCCATCGCATTGGGTTGTCCCGTGAGCGAGAACGGCGAAGCCCCTGGCTTGCCGATGCGGCCCGTGGCGAGATGGCAATTGAGGATGGCGTTGACCTTGTCGGTGCCCTGCGCCGACTGGTTGACGCCCTGCGAGTACAGCGTGACGACACGCTCGGTCTCGCGGAACATCGCATAGAACGCCGCGACGTCCTGCTCCGACAGTCCGGTCGCGAGCGCCGTCGCGGTCACGCTGCCGGCGATGCTGCGCGCACGGGCGAGCGCATCGTCGAAGCCCGACGTGTTGTTCGCGATGTAGTCCTTGTCGAGAGCGCCGTTGTCTGCGAGATGGACGAACAGGCCGGAGAACAGCGCGGTGTCGGTGCCTGGCTTCACGCCCAGGAACAGGTCTATGTCGCTTGCAGTATCGGTGCGGCGCGGATCGATCACGATGATGCGAGCGCCGCGCTCCTCCTTGTTCCTGCGCATGCGCTGGAACAGGATCGGATGGCACCAGGCCGCGTTGGAGCCGACCAGCACGAGCAAGTCAGCCTGGTCGAGATCCTCGTAGCAGCCGGGCACGGTGTCGGCGCCGAAGGCACGGCGATGGCCGGCGACCGAGGACGACATGCAGAGCCGCGAATTGGTGTCGACATTCGCCGTGCCGACGAACCCCTTCATCAGCTTGTTGGCGACGTAGTAGTCCTCCGTCAGCAACTGGCCCGAGAGATAGAAAGCGACAGCATCCGCGCCGTCACGCGCCACGATATGCTGCATGCGATGGGCGACATGGTCGAGCGCGTCGCTCCAGGCGACACGCTCCATCACGCCTTTGCAGCGGATCATCGGATAGAGCAGACGTCCCTCGAGTCCGACGGTCTCGCCGAGCGCCGAGCCCTTGGAGCAGAGCCGGCCGAAATTGGCGGGATGCTCGGGGTCGCCGGCGATCGCAGCGCCACCATTGCCGTCGGGCGTCGCCAGCACGCCGCAGCCGACGCCGCAATAGGGACAGGTCGTTCTGGTGGCGCGGAGCGTCGGATCGATCGCAGTCATTCAGGCGACATCCATCAAGCGGCTTTGGGCGGAAGCGCGAGTGCGCGGCCGAACATCATGTCGGTACGGATCGCGGCGACCTTCTCGCGATTGCGGATCAGTTCGAGATACCAGAGCGCGTCCACGGTATCGCCGATCAGCACGGCGCCGGTGAGTCTGCCGTCGGCGATGACCAGCTTCTTGTAGGTGCCGCGCCTGCGATCGGAGAGCACGAGGCTCTCGCTGCCCTCGCCGCCGACGAAATCGCCGGCCGAGAACACGCTGACGCCTGATACTTTCAGATTGGTCGAGACCACGCTGCCCTGATAGGTGGCACTCTTGCCGGCAAGATGCCGCGCCAGCACGCGTGCCTGCTCATAGGCCGGCTCGACCAGCCCGTAAGCCGTGCCGCGATGCTCGGCGCATTCACCGAGCGCGAAGATGTCGGACTCGCTGGTCTGGAGGCAATCGTTCACGACGATGCCGCGGTTGACGGCAAGCCCTGCCTCCTTCGCGATCGCGACGTTCGGCCGGATGCCCGCCGCAACGATCGCGGCATCGGCTTCGATGCGGCTGCCGTCGGCAAGCTCGACGGCCTCGACGTGGCCGTCGCCATGAATGCATTTGGTGCTCGCATTCAGAACGACATTGATGCCCTTGCGCTCGACCAGCGTCTTGAGCAACTCGGCCGCAGGCAGATCGAGCTGGCGCTCCATCAGGCGATCCATGAGATGCAGCAGCGTCACCGGTGCGCCGGCTTTCGCAAGACCATAGGCAGCTTCCAGTCCGAGCAAGCCGCCACCGACCACGACGACGCGCTTCTTGGCTGCTGCGAGCGTCAAGAGCAGATCGACGTCGCGGCTGTCGCGAAAAGTGTGGACGCCCGTGAGGTCGGCGCCCGGCACGTTCAACCGCAGCGGCGTCGAGCCGGTGGCGAGGACGAGCTTGGAATATTCCATGCTCTCCTCGCCCGCGATCTTCAGCTCGCGACGACCGACATCGATCTCGGTGACGCGATAGCCGTAGCGGACGGTCACGCCGCGCTGGCGCCACCAGTCGGCGGGCCTGAGCTCGATCTCGTGGGAGCCGGTCTCGCCCGCAAGCACGGACGAGAGCAGCACGCGGTTGTAGGCGAGCCGCGGCTCTTCGCCGATCACAGCGACTGCGTAACGGCCGAGCGCGGTCTTGGCGAGTTCATCGACCAGACGCGCGGCGGCCATACCGTTACCGACGATGACGAGTGGCTCACTCACTTTGCTCTCCTATTCTGCGGCCTGCGGCCGCGCGCCATAGGCCTCGGAAATCATGAAGTTCGACAGCACGCCGTAGGCCGCGGTCCAGGCGGCGGCGACATCTGGCGTCCAGGCGTCGCCCAGCCCCTTCGCCAGCGTCCACAACAGGGTCGAGCCCACGACCGGGTAATGTTCGGGCTTCGCGCCGTAAGCGACGTGACGTTGCGCCAGCGCGGATGCGGCCGGCAGGATCGAGTCGAGATTGGTCAGACCGTTCACGACGACGGCAAGCGTCGCCATCAGCTTCTTGCGCTGTTCGGTCATGTCAGCAGGAAACATCGCCTTCACCGATGGCGCGACCTCGAACAGGCGGTCGTAGAACAACATCGCAGCCGCGTCCGAAATCGGAGCGACCTTGGCGAAGCTCTGCTGGACGAGGTTGATCTGTTCGGGCGTCATCGTTGGTCTCCTTGCTGGTTTGAAGTCTGCCTTTGTCCGCGCCCTTGCGGATAAGGTTCATGGGTCAAACTCTCCGGCAAAGCTTCTCCCCGCGTACGGGGAGAAGCGAGATTCGTACCAAGTCTCTATCTCTTGAGCATGATCTTCGCGGAAAAACCGCTGCACACTTTGCGCTAACGCGGCCCTCCGGGTCCGGATCATGCTCTACACGCGCGCTTCGGCGAGGCTCGCCGCGCCTTCGGCCTGCGGGCCGCGACGCAGGTAGAACCACCAGGTCAGCCCGAGGCAGGAGGCGTAGAAGACAAGGTAGATCGCCAGCGCGAGCTGCGGCCCGCCAGTCAGCGCGATCGACTTGCCAAAACCGGTCGGGATCAGATAGCCGCCGACAGCGCCGATCGCGCCGATGAAGCCAACCGCCGCGCCGCTCTCGATGCTTGCCGTCTTCAGCGCCAGCGCGCGCGCTGCATCGCCCTTGCCGCGCACCTTGAACAGATTTTCCTCACGGAAGATCGAGGGGATCATCCGGTAGGTCGAGCCGTTGCCGATGCCCGTCGTGACGAACAGGATCAGGAACATCGCCAGGAAACCGATGAAGTCCTTCTGGCCAACGAAATAGAGGACGCCGATCGTGGCGGCCGCCATCGCGATGAAGTTCCAGAAGGTGATGATGGAGCCGCCGACCTTGTCGGCAAGCCACCCGCCGAGAGGCCGCGACAGCGAGCCGACCAACGGACCCAGGAAGGCGATCGCGATCGTGATTTGCGGGAACTGG
The DNA here is from genome assembly GCF_059803455.1 of Bradyrhizobium sp. UFLA05-108. NCBI lineage: Bacteria > Pseudomonadati > Pseudomonadota > Alphaproteobacteria > Hyphomicrobiales > Nitrobacteraceae > Bradyrhizobium > Bradyrhizobium sp. UFLA05-108. Next base: position 123,508 of record NZ_JBANAZ010000004.1, read on the forward strand.
GTCTTGATCAGCAGCGGAAACGCTGCCGAGTAGCCGATGAAGGAGCCGAAGGTCCCGATATAGAGGTAGGCCATGATCCAGGTGTGCTTGCGCTTGACGATCGCGAGCTGGTTCTTCACCGACGACTTGGCCGAGGCCAGGTTGTTCATGAAGAACACAGCGCCGAATACGGCGATCGCGATCGGCAGCACCCACATCAACCCGGCGTTCTGCAGGAAGATGCCGTCGACGGGCGTCGCCTGGAACAGGTTGATGACACCGAGCGTCATCAGGATGGGCGTCAGGAGCTGCACGCTGGAGACGCCGATATTGCCGCCGGCAGCGTTGAGACCGAGCGCGGATCCCTTCATCCGGTCTGGGAAGAAGAAAGAGATGTTGGTCATGCTGGAGGCGAAATTGCCGCCGCCGAGGCCTGCGGTCGACGCGACGAGCAGCATCAGCCAGAACGGCGTGTCGGGCTGGCTCACGAAATAAGCGAGCGACAGCGTCGGGATGAATAGGATCGCCGCGCTGAAGATGGTCCAGTTGCGGCCGCCAAAGGTCGTGACCGCAAAGGTGTAGGGGAAGCGCATCAAGGCGCCGATCAGGCCCGGCACGGCGACAAGCTGGAAGAGCTGGTCGGTCGTGAAGTGGAAGCCTGCCTGCGGCAGCTTGGTGGTGACGATGCTCCAGATCAGCCAGACCGAGAAGCCGATATGCTCGGCCACGATCGACCAGATCAGGTTGCGTCGCGCGATAGTCTTGCCAGTCGCATTCCAGAACGCCTCGTCCTCGGGGCGCCAGTCTGAAATCCAGGTCGGACTTGAAGCCGGATTTCCATTCGGATTCGTCGTCATTGATAATCCCTTCTAGGCTCACCGCTGCGTCGTTGCAGGCTTAGCCTCCAGGCATGGAGGCACGCTCCGAGGCTTCTCCCCGGTGGCGAGTTCACGATGCTGATTGATGATGTTGAGGGACGTCGTCGTTGGCGTCGCAAAATGACATTTCAAATTCCATGCCAACTGCGCGCGACCGGGAAATACAGGGATTTCAGTGACTTATTTGAACGGTCCGAAATTTTCGTAGGACTTTTTCGCACGCATATTTTGCGATTCGCTCAATCCTTGTGCGGCGCACAAGGATTGAGCGGGGTGTCGATTATTTAGGCGCGGCACATCCTCGCGTTAACCACCCGTCTACGCGGCTTCGACGAAGCGATGACGCTCGTAGAGGAATTCGAGCACGCGCTGGCGGCACTTCAAGTAAGCGGCATTCGACGCAAGCTCGAGCCGCTTGCGGGGACGGGAGAGCGGCACATCCAGCACTTCGCCGATGCGCGCACTCGGCCCGTTGGTCATCATCACGATGCGGTCGGACAACAGCACGGCCTCGTCGACGTCGTGGGTGATCATCAGAATGGTGTTGCCGAGCTTCTGGTGCAGCGCCATCACCGAGTCCTGCAAATGGGCCCGGGTCAGCGCGTCGAGCGCGCCGAAGGGTTCGTCGAGCAGAAGTACCTTCGGCTCCATCGCGAGCGCGCGGGCAATGCCGACGCGCTGCTTCATGCCACCTGAGATTTCCGACGGACGCTTGTCCTTGGCATGGGCCATCTGCACGAGGTTGAGATTGTGCATCACCCAGGCCTCGCGCTCGGCCCGCGTCTTGGTTCTGGCAAATACCTTGTCGACGCCAAGCTTGACGTTCTCGAACACGGTCAGCCAGGGCAGCAGACTGTGGTTCTGGAACACTACGGCGCGATCGGGGCCGGGCGAGTTGACCTCGCGGTTCTCAAGCAGCACGCCGCCCGTCGAGGCGCCCGTCAGACCTGCTACGATATTGAGCAGGGTCGACTTGCCGCAGCCGGAGTGGCCGATGATCGAGACGTATTCGCCCTTCTCGATGGTGAGGTTGATGTCCTTCAGCACCTCGGTCGTGGCCGCACCGCGGGTAAAGATCTTGTCGATGTGATCGAGCTTCAGATAGGCGGTCATGTGCCCCTCTCCTTCAGTTCTGCGCGGTGCCGTGGGTGACGAACCTGCCGAGGCCCGCGATCAGGCGATCGAGCACGAAGCCGATGATGCCGACATAGAACAGCGCCAGGATGATCTCGCTGATATGCGAGGAGTTCCAGGCGTCCCAGATGAAGAAGCCGACGCCGACGCCGCCGATCAGCATCTCGGCCGCGACGATGGCGAGCCAGGAGAGACCGATGCCGATGCGCAGGCCGGTGAAGATGTAGGGCGCGGCCGCCGGGATCATGATCTTGCCGAAGAACTCCAGCGGATTGAGCTGCACGACGGCCGCGACGTTGCGGTAGTCCTGCGGAATGTTGCGGATGCCGACAGCGGTGTTGATGATGATCGGCCATACCGAGGTGATGAAGATGACGAAGATCGCCGAAGGCTGGCCGTCGCGGAAGGCAGCGAGCGAAAGCGGCAGCCAAGCCAGCGGCGGGATGGTGCGAAGGACCTGGAACAGTGGGTCGAGCCCGCGCATCGCCCAGACCGATTGCCCGACGAGCGTGCCGAGCGCGATTCCGACGATGGCCGCGATCGAATAGCCATAGGCGACGCGCTGGAGACTGGCGGAGAGATGCCAGAACAGGCCCTTGTCGATGCCGCCATGATCGAAGAACGGATCGAGGATCAGCTCCTTCGTATCCTTGAACACTCTTGACGGTGGTGGCAGCGTCGAGCCGGCGCGGCGGCAGATGAGCTCCCAGACAAGCATCAACAGCGCCAGCACGACGAGCGGCGGGATAACGCGGACCGCAGTCTCCTTTGCCATCCGCGCATACGTCTCGGCCAGCGGCGGTCGCTTCGGTGTCATCGCGACGACCGGCGCGGTGGCGCCAGCGGAAGGCGCAACACCTTCAGCGCCGATCTTCTTCACAGGCATGTTCATCGAAATTCTTCTCCGGCTGCAATGACAATGCGGCCGCCCATGGGCGGCCGCGGGACCTATCAGACTTCGACGCGCTTGATCGCGAGCGACTTCAGATAGGCAGCCGGGTTTTCGGGATCGAACACCTTGCCGTCGAAGAAGGTCTCCTTACCGCGCGAGGCGGAAGCCGGGATGTCGGAACTGGCCACGCCGAGCGTCTTGGCCGCGTCTTTCCAGAGGTCCTCGCGGTTGACCTTGGCGATCAGCGCCTTGGTGTCGAAGCCAGGCTCGTACTTGCCCCAGCGGATATCCTCGGTAAGGAACCACAGATCGTGGCTCTGGAACGGATAGGAGGCATTGTCCTTCCAGAAGCGCATCTGCTGCGGCGAGTTCTCGACGATGCGGCCGGTGCCGTAGTCGAACTTGCCCTTCATGCGGTCGGTGACGTCCTCGACCGGGCAATTGATCCATTGGCGCTTGGCGCAGATCGTCGCTGCTTCCTCGCGGTTCTCGGCCTTTTCCGCCCATTGCTGGGCTTCCATCACCGCCATCAGCAGCGCTTTCGTCGCTCTCGGATATTTGTCGACGAAGGCCGCGCGCATGCCGAACGACTTTTCGGGATGCTTGTCCCAGAGTTCGCCGGTGGTGATCGCGGTGTAGCCGATCTCCTGATGGATGAGCTGGAGATTCCAGGGCTCGCAAACGCAGAAGCTATCCATGGTACCGACTTTCATGTTGGCGACCATCTGCGGGGGCGGCACGACGATGGTTTCGATGTCCTTGTCGGGATCGATGCCGCCGGCGGCGAGCCAATAGCGGATCCAGAGGTCATGCGTGCCGCCGGGGAAGGTCATCGCGGCCTTCACGGCCTTGCCCGAGGCCTTCTTCTTATCCAGCGCGACCTTGAACGGCGCAGTGTCGATTCCAACCTTGATGTCGGCATATTCCTTGGCGACCGAGATGCACTGACCATTCAGATTGAGCCGTGCCAGGATGTACATCGGCGTCGGCTGATTGTTCTGCGTCACCTTGCCGGCGGAGATCAGATACGGCATCGGAGTGAGAATGTGCGCGCCGTCGATGCCGTTGCCTTCGGAGCCGAGCACCAGGTTGTCACGCGTCGTGCCCCAGGAGGCCTGCTTCTGCACCTCGACGTCGGGCATGCCGTATTTGGCGAAGATGCCTTTCTCCTTGGCAACGAACAGCGGGGTCGCATCAGTCAGCGCGATGAAGCCGAGCTTGGCGCCTTTGACCTCGGGACCTGCATCTTGCGCGAACGCACCGGCAGGGAAATTCAGCTTGGCGGCGGCGAGAAGTGCGGCGGTGCTGCCGGTCGCCTTCAACAATTGACGGCGGCTGAGGCCGCTGTCGGAGGGGCGGCGGATGCGCTTGGTCATAGGTCGTGTCGTCCTTTGCGTCGTTGCAGAAGTGGTGCGTCAGTGCACACGAGCCCGTCGTCCGGTGGCGCCGCCATTGACGCATGCGAACGCATGGCGGGAGGGACCCCCGTCTGGTGGCGTCGGCAAATTCGGATGAATAGTCTCGCGGGACGGCATCAATGGCGTCGGCACTAACTATTCAAGCTTTATGCCAAGCCAGATGCGGCGAATCTTATTTATAAATCAGCATGTTAAAGGGCCGGAACAGATTGTCGCAGCCCGCTGTTCCGCACGCGGAATTTGCGACCTGCCCGGTTTTTGCGCGCCGCATATAAACTAGGCAGGCTCTGGATGAGGCCGTTCTCAAGCGTGCTCCGCGGCCTTCACCCCGAGCGGCTTGGGAGCCAGACCGTCGCCCGGCTTGAGGTGGAATTCATAAGTCATCAGGTGCCAGGGCCCGGCCGCCTTACCGCCATCGGGCATGGCCGGATCGGTGCGCTTCTCGACCTTGGCGATCAACTCGTCCTTGACCCCAAACACCACGTCGGAGTCGAGATATTTGTCGCCACCAATGAAGACGTGAGTGATCAGGGGCTCATAGCCCTTCGCATTAACGAGGAAGTGGACGTGCGCGGGACGCATCGGGTGGCGGTTGGTCTGAACGATCATCTCGCCCACAGGGCCGTCGGTCGGGATCGGATAGCTGCAGGGCAGAATGGTGCGGAAGAAGAAGCGGCCCTCGGAATCGGTGATGAAGCGCGCCCGCGCCGAGGCGCCGATCTCATCGTAGTTCGGCTTCTGGGAATCGTAGAAGCCGTCGTCGTCGGCGTGCCAGACGTCGACCGGAACGTTTGCAAGCGGCTTGCCGCTGAGATCCGTGACACGGCTCCGCACGAACATCTTCTCGCCGGTCAGGTTATGCGGCGAGATGTCGGTGCCGTGCGCGGCCACCTTGTGTTCGCCGACATAGAAGGGACCGAGCACGGTCGTCTCTGTGGCGCCGTCGCGGTCGCGGTGGTTCACCGCATCGACCAGCATGGAGACACCGAGCACGTCGGAAAGCAGGATGAACTCCTGGCGGGTATCTGTGCACTTCTGGCCGGTGCGGGTCAGGAAGTCGATCGCATAGTCCCATTCCTCGAAGGTGAGGCCGGTCTTGCTCACGTAATCGTGCAGCGACTTCACCAATTCCTGGAGCAGGAACCTTGCACGCGGATTGGGCGTGTTGTCGAAGCTCTTGATGACGGCCTCGGTAAGCTCGGTCTCGTTGAACTGGGTCATTTCTCTTTCCCGCTGTCCGATTTTCTCGTTGTTTGGCCTGACGGCGTTCCGCTGCGAAGCCTACACCAGCCGGGCATGCGGCGTTAAGCGCGACCGGCTTGGAATGGGGTCCTCATTTCGGCTATCACCTCCTCACAAGAACACTCCGGAGGAACATTCCCGATGCTCGCCCCTACCCCTGCCTCGCCCGAATCCGTCGGCATGTCCCAGGCCGCGCTCGACCGCGTCGATGCGCATCTGAAGAACCGGTATATCGATGCCGGCCGCTTCCCGGGAACGCAGCTCCTGGTCTATCGCCGCGGCAAGATCGCCCACCGCTCGGTGCTGGGCCTCGCCGACATCGAGCGCGAAGTGCCGGTCAAGGACGACACCATCTACCGCATCTATTCCATGACCAAGCCGCTCACCAGCGTCGCCTTCATGATGCTGGTCGAGGAAGGCCTCGTCGCGATCGACGAACCCGTCGCCAAATTCATTCCGGAGTGGAAGGACCTCGGCGTGTTCGTCGCCGGCACGAACCCTGCGTTCCTGACCCGGCCGCCGTCACGACCAATGCAGATCGTCGACCTCCTGCGGCACACCTCGGGCCTGACCTACGGCTTCCAGCAGCGCTCCAATGTCGATGCGGCCTATCGCGAGCAGAAGATCGGCGAGGTCGAGAAGGCCGGCACGCTGCAGACCATGATCGAGGGGCTGACCAAGATCCCGCTGGAGTTCTCGCCTGGAGACGCCTGGAACTACTCCGTCTCCACCGACGTGATCGGCTATCTCATTGGCAAGATCTCTGGTGTTCCCTTCGAGCAATTCCTGAAACAGCGCATCCTCGACCCGCTCGGCATGACCGACACCGATTTCCACGTGCCCGCCTCCAAAGCGCATCGCTTCGCAGCCTGCTATTCCGCCGATCCGCAGGGCGGCATGACCTTCCATGCCGGCCAGCGCCGCCAGGGCCTGACCCTCCAGGACGACCCGATGACGAGCTCGTTCCTGGCGCCGCCAGATTTCATCTCCGGCGGCGGCGGTCTGTGCTCAACCGTTGCCGACTATCTCACGTTCTGCCGCGCGCTGCTCAATGGCGGCGAACTCGGCGGTGTCAGATTGATCGGGCCGAAGACGCTGGCGCTCATGACGACCAACCACATTCCGGGCGGCCGCACTCTACCCGACGTTTCCCGCTCGCTGTTCTCTGAGGCGACCTACAATGGCATCGGCTTCGGCCTCGGCTTCGCCGTGACCATGCGGCCGGCAGAGACGCTGATCGCCGGCAGTTCCGGCGAGTACAATTGGGGCGGCGCTGCGACGACCTCGTTCTGGATCGATCCGGCCGAGGAGCTGATCACGATCTTCATGACGCAGGTGCTGCCGTCGAGCGCCTACCCGATCCGGCGTGAGCTGCGTAGCATGGTCTATGCCGCGATCACCGAGAGCAATCTATAAGCCCACCACGGGACGGGCCTCGACGCTTCAACGCGGAGGCCCGTTCGTGCCAACCTCGGCCTGGTCCTCCCAGTCGTCCCACGCCACATCATTGATCTCGAGATAACGAGAAACGGCAACTCCGATCGTTGGAAAGAAGTATTTCTCGCCTAGCTGCGCGAACAAGCCAAATCGCTTCAGCTTGTCCTTCACGGGGTCCTTGAGCTCGGCAAAGCACAGCTCAATCCCCTGCGCGTGCAGCGCTTCATCGAGTTCAGCGACCACATCGCAGGCCGTGACGTCGACGCTCGTGACCGGCTCTGCCGCAACCACCAGCCAGCGCACGGGCGTCGGCGATGTTGCTACGGCATCCCGAATGCGTTCCTTGAAGAATTCGGCGTTGGCAAAGAACAGAGGCGCGTCCCACCGAAACAGGACCAGCCCTGGGATTCGGCGTGCATCCGGATATCTTGTGATGTCGTGATAGCCTTTGACGCCGTGGGCGCGACCCAATACGGCGGAATGCGGGCGCCAACCGTCCCAGAGGAACTCGGCGATGGCGATGGCGATTGCCAGCCCTATTCCTGGAATCACTCCGAGCACTGCAACACCGACAAAGCAGACGATCGCCAACCAGAACTCCCACCGCTGAATGCGATAGATTCGTTTCAGGTCGGCGACCTCGATCAAGCCGATCGCCGAGGTGATGACCACGGCAGCCAATGCAGCGCTCGGCAAATGCTGAAGAAGGTTTGGCGCCGCTAGCAAGAGCGCAGCGATGGCAAGCGCGCCAACGACGCTGGTGAGTTGGGTGCGCGCGCCGGCCGCTTCCGCAACGGGTGTACGCGAACTGCTGCTGCTGATCGAGAATCCCTGAAAAAAGCCGGTCGCCAGATTGGCGACGCCGAGGCCGACCAACTCCTGGTTGGGATCGACCCGCGTCCCCAATCGTGCGGCATAGGCCCGTGAAAGCACGCTGGTATCCGCGAATGATATCAGCGCTATCGCACACCCGCCGACCAGCACGGGGACCATGTCGCCGTAGCTGATCCAGGGAACGACAAATCCAGGCAGCCCCTGAGGAAGGGGACCCAGGACCTTCACGTCATAAGGCGCCGCGAGGCCCAGCGCGCCGACGACAACCGTCGCGCCAAGGACCGCTATCAGAATGCCTGGGAGCCGCTTGTTGTTCTTGAGAAGCAGGATCACGATCAAGGTGCCGAGCCCGATCCCGAACGCGACCCAGTTTGTCCGCCCATCGCGGATTGCGCCGACGATCGCGAGCAAACTTCTAAGGGGTCCTTCGCTCTCAATCGAGAAGCCCATGAGCTTCGGCAGCTGGCTGATCAATACGGTCAACGCGATTCCATTCATGTAACCGTAGCGTATTGGCTTGGAGAGAAGCTCGGTCACAAAGCCCAGGCGCGCGACACCCGCCAGAATGCACACCACCCCCGAAACGATCGCCATCATGCCGGCGAGCGTCGCGGCCCGCAGCGGATCACCACCGGACAACGGAGCGACAACGCCGAGGATGACCCCTGCCAGAGCAGAGTCCGGACCGAGGACGAGAATACGGCTTGGGCCGAACAACGCATAGACCAACAGCGGCACGATCGTTGCGTACAGACCATAGATCCCAGGCAACCCCGATGCCGCCGCGTAGGCAATTCCGACCGGGACCAGCATTGTCGCCAGGACGATCCCGGCGAAGATATCGTGCGGAAGCCACGCAGCCTCATATCGACGAAGAGTGTCGAGCCCCGGCAACCAGTGGATCCAATGCTTCATCGACGATCACCCCCAAGCCCGGGCGGGCTCGTTGACCGCGCTTGATGCGCTGGCCGAGATCGGCGCGGCTGGAATCCAGCGTAGGCTAATACGCCGTTGGCAGGCTGAACAGTGGCGCGGTGTCACGCGAGCGACGCAGAATGCAGTGCAAAACCGACGCGCCGTCCACCGCGCCGCCAATGCCGAGAGCAACATGCAGAATTGTACGGTCACACGAAACGGGCCTCGGCGAATTCTCGCCGCGGCCCTGACGTGGCGGCCTCAGTGCATGTGACCAATCAGATAAATGCCGCCACCGATCACGAGAACAGCGGGCACGGCCCAGAGAATGAAGACTGGTGGCATGATGACCTCCCTCAGTTCGACGTGCAGACCTTGACGGTCTTCATGCCAGCCTCGGCCTCGGTGCGCGACTTGTAGATGGTGCCGGCCGGGCCGACGACGGTCATCGACGATTCCGTCGGCTTCCTGTCGACGACGGTGCATTTCTTCGTCTTGACGTCCTGGACGACGTAGAACTCGTCGACAGCGAACGCTGGCGTGGCGAAGGCGGCGATCATCACCGCCGCGGTTGCGATTCTCAGTTTCATTGTTCCTCTCCTCCAATTGTCGAACCTGCTGGTTTCGGCAATTCGACAACGGGAAAAAATGGCAGATCGTTCCTTCGCCGATGTTCCCGAGGGATCATTGCTCGCAGCGAGCGACAGCAGCGGCGCGAAACTCACCCCGATACGGACACGGAATGCAGCGCAAAATCGCTCGACCGGGATTTTCCGGCAAACCGGAAAACCCGTGGCGCAACGCGGAGGCTGCCCGTATGCTCTTGCTTGATCCGGCGGCGTCGCGCCGGAACCAGGGCGCCCGCGTTGTCAAAGTTCACTCTGCCCGTACGGCTCGCGCTCCTCGTCATGGGGACGATGCTGCCCTTGATCGTCTTCGCCGTCGGCATCGTTTTCTATAACTACGCTCAGGACCGTAGCGACGCGAACCGCCGCGTGCTGGAAACGGTACGCAGCATCCGCCTGGTGCTCGATGCCGAGGTGCAGCGGATGACCGGGGGTTTGCAGGTGCTGGCGCTGACCAACGCGCTGCGCGGCGGTGACTTCCTGAGCTTTCGCCGCATCGTCTCGGGTTTTCTCGAGCAGTACGGCAAGGACGGCGTCGTGCTGGTCTCCGACCGCAAGGGGCATCTGTTGTTCTCGTCGGTGACGGAGGACACGGCCGGCCTGCCGCCCCGCAACAACACCGAGATCGTGGAGAAGGTCTTCGCAACCAAGCTGCCGCAATATTCCGACCTGTTCCTCAGCGCGATCAAGCAGCGCCAGGTCGTGACCGTCGAGGTCCCCGTGTTGCGCGATGGCGAAGTGATCTACGCCCTCACCTTCAGCCCACCGCTCGATATCTTCCAGACGCTGGTCGAAAAGCAACGGCCCGATGAGCACTGGACGGTATCGCTGCTGGACAGCAAGGGCATCGTATTCGCACGCGCGCCCAACCCGGGCGACACGTTCGGCAAGCGCGCCACGTCCTCGCTCTATGACGAGATGTTCCGCAAGGGCGAGGCGTCCTTGTCCGCGGTCTCGCTCGACAATATTCCGCTCAGTGCTGCCTATACGCGGTCGCGGATGACAGGCTGGACGGTTGCTGCCGGCGTCGCCGAGAGCTCGCTGGTCGCGCCGCTCTGGCGCAACATCGCGATCACGAGCCTGATCGGCGGCGTGCTCCTCCTGACCGGGCTTGCCTTCGCCTTGCGGATGGCCGCCACCATCGCGCGCGGCGAGATGCTGCACGATCTGCTGATCGAAGAGCTCAACCATCGCGTCAAGAATACCCTCGCCTTGATGCAGGCGATCGCTGTGCAGTCGTTCCGCAGCGCAAGCCGCGACGAGCGCACCAAGTTCGAGGGGCGCCTCGGCGCGCTCGCGGAAGCGCACAATCTGCTCAGCCAGGAGAAGTGGCAGGGCTCGGACCTGAAGGACGTCGTTGCCCGCGCACTGGACCCGTTCCTGCTGAGCAATCCAGACCGGATCCGGATGAACGGACCAGCGGTGCCGCTGTCGCCGCGCCTCGCCGTCGTGCTGTCGATGATCGTGCATGAGATGGCAACCAACGCCGCCAAATACGGCGCGCTATCCAACGAGACCGGGATGGTGACACTGGACTGGGAGGTCACCGCGGCTGCGCCCAAGCCGCGGCTGCGGCTGATCTGGACCGAGAGCGGCGGACCGCCGGTGACCGCGCCTGTGCAACGTGGCTTCGGCTCCCGCCTGATCGAGCGCAGCGCGCGCGATCAGCTCGGCGGCGAAGCGACCGTGGATTTCCTGCCACCCGGCGTCGTCTACACAATCACCTGCGCGCTGGACGAGCCGCGGTAGCGAATGGGCCTGCTTTGCATCCGATATTCTTGTTGTCCGGCCTCAGGCCTTGACCGGTCCTAACCGATCGACTGGAGCACCGGAAAGGTCTCGAGCAGCCAGATGCTGATGTTGCTGATCGCGCCTGTGAGAAAGAAAACGCCGGTGATCACCATGAGCACGCCCATGGCCCGCTCGACATTGACGAGGTGGCCCTTCATGCGCGCGAACAGCGCCGAGAACTGCTCGATCAGGAGCGCTGCGATCAGGAAGGGAATGCCGAGCCCGGCGGAATAGACCGCGAGCAGGCCAGCCCCCTTGGTCACCGTCGCCTCCGCCGCGGCGATCGAGAGGATGGCCGCGAGGATCGGCCCGATGCACGGCGTCCAGCCGAAGGCGAAGGCGAGCCCCATGACGTAGGCGCCCCACAGACCGACCGGCTTGGGGATCGGTAGCCGCCCTTCCCGCATCAACAGGTTGATGCGCGTCAAACCGAGGAAGTGCAGGCCCATCACGATGATGACGACGCCGGCGAGGATCGAGAGCTCGGCCGACCAGGCGCGGATCACGCTGCCGATCAGCGAGGCGCTGGCACCCAGCGCAATGAAGATGGTCGAGAAGCCAAGCACGAACAGCAGCGCCGACATCATGACCGCGCGCCTGGAGGCGGACGGCCGCTCGTCGCTCTCGACGTGCTCGATCGTGGCACCGGTCAGATAGATCAGATAGGGCGGAACCAGGGGCAGGACGCAGGGCGAGAGGAAGCTGACGAGGCCGGCAAGCAGCGCCGCCGTGATAGAAACATTTTGCATGATGCAGTCGGGGCCATCTCAAGGCCCGCACCGTGCGCACGGGGAGCGCGCCGGAATTTGGGCCTAACTGGCCCTTGGTGTAGCCGATGCAGGGCAATGCGCAACAGAGGCGCTGGAAACCAGGGCTCCTCCCGATGCCGCCTGTGATCACAGATGCGGCATCGGGACGCTCACAAATCTCGCGGATGCGAGAGAGGGCGGCGCGGTTATTTCACCACGCGGAGCAGCGGACGCCGGGGCTGGTCCTGCGTCTGCTTGGAACGGGAGGCGGATTCGCTGGCAGCGCCCCGCAGCATTTCGTCGCACAACGCCCGAAGCTCGGCATTGTCGACGCCTTTGAGTTTCATGCGCAGATCGAGGATGGCGATCGAGAGCAACTCGACCGTCTCGCGGACCTGGTTCTCACCGAGAACCCGACGGCACTCCTCGAGCGTTTCGAGCACCGACTGCAATTGTTCATCTGAATGCGACACCGGAGTTCTTTCGTTAGGTCAACCTGTGAGAATGAATGGCAACGATCCCCGCGGCCCGTAGTTGCGCGCGAAGATAGCACGACGAATCCAAGCCTTCGAACACGATTTCAGCGCGTCCAGGCTCGAAAATCGCAGTTCCATTGCAAGAAAAGCGTTGCGTGATCGCCCGAGCACGGCGCGTCAGCATGATTGATTTTGTCGGCAATGATGATTCCGCAGTAGCCAGCCGGAAGATGGGCGCGAAGCCGGACCTGCGACCCGCGCCCTCCGATTTCGGAGAGCCCGATATCCGCGCAGTGCTCTCAAGGCTCGCAACTGAACGCACGCGATACCCCTCATCCGGACGATCGACCGTCCGATTCCCAGTCCCTGGCGCACTCTAATACCACCCACGACGCGGTAAGTATGGCCTCAAAACTAGCCACCCCCGCAACCCGCCGTGGTTGTGGTTTGCCCAAGATTCTGCCAGTTTAGCCAGCTGAAAGGACTTGTATGCACCTCACGGCGGAAAGGGGCGTTCCTCTGGAAGAACGCCAAAAAGCACTCCTCGGCGGCCTCTCGGATTGGGACGCGGCCAGGATATTCCTTGAGGTCGTGCGCTGTGGCAGCTTCCGCTCCGCTGCTGAGCGCCTTTCGCTCTCCATTAATGCCGTCCGTCGGAAGATCGACGATTTCGAGCGCCAGATCGGCGCCACCCTGTTCACCCGGGACGTGCATGGCACCCGGTTGACGGATGAAGGAGCGATGGTGGTCTCGGCCGTGGAGCGGATGGAGGCCGCGACCTTCGACGTGCTGCGCGCCAGCGATACGCTCGCCGGCACGTCCGGCGAGGTGCGGGTCGCCGTCACCGAGGGACTCGGCACTTTCTGGCTGGCGCCGCGGCTGGTCGAATTCCAGCAGAGCTATCCGAAAATCCTTGTCGACCTGCACTGCGCGATGCGCTCTGCCGATGTCTCCCGGCACGAGGCCGACGTCGCCATCCATCTGTCGCGTCCCTCAGCGCTCGACATCAAGCTGGTGCGGCTCGGCCGCATGCATCTGATGTTCTGGGCGGCCGAAAGATACATTGAGAAACATGGCGCGCCGCTTACAGCTCACGAATTGGTCAAGCACCGCCTGGTGCTGCAATTCGCCGACCAGATCGCCGCCAAGGAAACGTTCGAGAGCTTCTTCCCGGGCGTTGCGGAGCGTGACCTTCTGGTCATGAAGACCAACGTCTCAAGCGCCAACTACTGGGCTGTCGCGAACGGCGCCGGAATCGGCGTATTCCCGAGCTATGCCATCGCGCTTGGCGGGAAGTTGATGCCACTGGAGGTCGCGTTGAACCGACCGCTGGATATCTGGTTGTCCTACCATCCCGGTAGCGGCCGGATTCCAAGGGTGCGGCACATGATTGACTGGCTGATCGAAGCCTTCAATCCGGCTCGCTTCCCGTGGTTCAAGGATGAATTCGTGCATCCGCGCGAATTCAAGGAAGTGTACATGGGCGAACCCCTGACCCAACTCTTCGGGGGATTTTCAACCGAAGAACGGTGAGAAAAAGTATGAAAACAGCGGCGAAGAGAATGAAGCAGCGCAGTGCCGGCAAGCCGGACATTGAGCTTGGCAAACGGATCAGATTGCGGCGGGTCGAGATGAAAATCTCGCAGGCTGAGCTTGGCGAGAAGCTGGGCGTCAGCTTCCAGCAGGTCCAGAAGTACGAAAAGGGCGTCAATCGTGTCGGCGCGGCCCGTCTGCAGCAGATCGCTTCGGCGCTCGACGTGCCCGTGACCTTCTTCTACGACGGCGACAACAAGGCTCGCGAAGTCGAGAGCCTGCTTTTCCTGGACAGCGCCTTCAGCCTCCGGCTGCTGCGCGCCTACAGCAAGATCAAGGACCAGACGGTACAGCGTCAGCTCGTTTCGCTGATGGAATCGATCGCGGCCAACGAAAGCTGAGCGATCGACGGCCGGGCAGTCGGCCGTCCATCGGATTCGATGTTCGATCCGCCGCGTCGCGGGGGCGCGGCTGGATTGGACGGGACTTCGCCGCGCGCCTGACGCGCGGCTTTTGCTTTTTTGGGCCTCCCTCGGACGGGCCCTACGGATCTTCGTCACTTTCCGTCACTTTTCACGAACCGATCCGGGCCGTCGAACGACCAAATCGAGGGCGGATGGGCCGGGAAGCCTGCGTTTAATCCGACAGCAAGGCCCATGCCCTAGCCTGCCGCCGCCTCGCGAATCGCCGAAAGCCGCGCCCGCGGCACTGCTGCAAGAAGACCATCATGCGAGCGCCCGCCCGGGCCTCGTTTTTCCAAGGGAAGATCAGAAACATGTTGAAGCGCCAAGCCATCGTCGTTGCGGTTGGCCTGCTCGCGAGCGCCTCGGCCCTTGCGCAAACCGAAACCACCGGCCAGCCCGGCCCCGCCAAGCCTGCCACCGCAGCGCCGGCCGGCACGACGCCCGCGACGGCCAATCCGGCCCACACGGCAGCGTCGAAGCCAGCTACAACACCTGCCTCGACGGCGGAGTCACGCTCGGCCGCCGCGCTTGCGCTGTCGCATGAGCCGACCTTCGACGAAGGCTCGGCCCAGCGGATCAAGGACGCCGCACTGAGCTACTCCGACCTCGCCGTGCGCGGCGGCTGGCCCACACTCCCTGCGGACGCGAAATTCGCGGCTGGCACGCAGGGACCCAATGACGAGTTGCTGCGCAAGCGCCTGATCGCCTCCGGCGATCTCGCCGGCGACAAGGCAAGCGGCGCCTTCGACGAGACGCTGGCCGAAGCCGTCAAGCGCTTCCAGGCACGCCATGGTCTCGCCCCGACTGGAACGGTGACGCCGCGCACGATCGCTGCAATGAACGTCCCGGTGCAAAAGCGCATCCGGCAGCTCGAGGCCTCGCTGGAGCGGCTCCAGAACACCAACTTCGGCTTCGGGCAACGCTACGTCGTGGTCAACATCCCCGCGGCCTTTGCCGAGGCCGTCGAGAACGACGTCGTGGTGCGGCGCTATCGCGTGATCGTCGGAAAGACAGAGAAGCCGTCGCCGACACTGACGGCCGAGATCACCGGCGTCGTGCTCAACCCGACCTGGACCGTGCCATCCTCGATCGCCAAGACCGAAATCTCCGCGCATATGCGCAAGGATCCGACCTATTTGTCGCGCATGCACATGGAAGTGCTCGACGGCCACGACAATCCGATCGATCCGCATTCGGTCGACTGGTCGGGCACGCACACGCCGAACTTCACCGTGCGCCAGCAGAACGGCACGTTCAATGCGCTAGGCGCGGTCAAGATCGACATGCCGAACTCCTATTCGGTCTACATGCACGACACCAACCAGCGCAATCTGTTCAGTGACGACTACCGCTTCGATTCCCACGGCTGCTCGCGCGTCGACAATGTCCGCGATCTCGCGGCCTGGCTGCTGAAGGACCAGCCGAAGTGGAATCGCGCCGCGATCGACGCGGAAATTGCCACTGGACAGCATCTCGAGGTCGCCATGGCGAAGAAGGTCCCGGTGGCCTGGATCTATCTGACGGCGTGGATGACCAAGGACCAGACCATCCAGTTCCGCAACGACGTCTACAACCAGGACGAACAGCTCCTGGAGGCCACGGCCGAGGAGACCGCGTTCTTCAGCAATGCCGCCAATCATCCGCTGACCGCGCATATGGCGCAGTAGGCGCCGCACGGCCGCTCAACCAAAATCCGCAAAACAACCCCATGCAAAGTAGCGAGACGGTCGACGATTGATTACTGATTTAGCGAAATTCCCTTGACGCGTCGGGCAAATCAGGGGTAATAGTCGATCATCGCGCAACCTCAAAAAGACAACCGTGGTCCGCTCAGGAATGGGCGCGCCACGGTTGACCTCGCCGCAGCGCCTGCCGCACATTGCCATCCCCAACGCGAGCAGGTGCGCGATGCCAGACGTCTTCCAGACGGACACTTCCTTCGCCGACGGCAAGATCCTCAAATCGTCCGCCGACGGCGTCGGCGTGGTCACCTTCAACAATCCCGACAAGCGCAATGCGATGTCGCTGGAGATGTGGGAGGGATTTGGCCAGGCGCTGACGAGCTTGCGCGACGACGAGGCGGTGCGCATGGTGATCCTGCGCGGCGCCGGCGGCAAGGCTTTCGTATCGGGAGCCGATATCAGCCAGTTCGAGGAGCAGCGCCACAACGCGGCCGCCTCCGAGGACTACGCCAAGCGCAGCGCCGCGCAACGGGCGTTGCTCGCCGGCTACCCCAAGCCGACGATCGCCTGCATCCAGGGATTCTGCCTCGGCGGCGGCATGCAGGTCGCAATGCTCGCCGATATCCGCATCGCCGCGGCAAGCAGCCAGTTCGGAATCCCCGCGGCAAGGCTCGGCATCGCCTATGGCTATGACGGCTTGCGCCACCTCGTCTCGCTGGTCGGTCCGTCCTGGGCGCGACTGCTGATGTACACGGGCATGCGGATCGACGCGGCGGAAGCGCTGCGGATCGGGCTCGTGGAGCGCGTGATCCCCGACGATGAGCTCTGGGGCGAGACCATGGCGATCGCCAAGACGATTTCCGAGAATGCGCCGCTCGCAATCAAGGCCGCCAAGGTCACTATCGCAGAGGTGCTGAAGGACGAAAGTCAGCGCGACATGGACGCGATCAAGCAGGTCGGTACCGCCTGCATGGACAGCGAAGATTTTCGCGAGGGCCGCCGGGCCTTCATGGAAAAGCGCAAGCCGCAGTTCCGGGGGCGGTGACGACTGCCTCTTTGATCGGATTGAGCCGCCGCTAGCGCAGGGCGAATTGGACTCGCGCTCGCTCTACATCCTCCGTCGTTGCGAGCACAGCGAAGCATCCAGTCTGATTTCGCGGGAAGATTCTGGATTGCTTCGCTGCGCTCGCAACAGCAATGACGTCGTGGATACCAGTGAGCGTCACAATCACGGCGTCATCGCCCGACTCGATCGGGCGATCCAGTACGCCGCAGCAGTGTGATGATTCTCGACGTCTCTGGAATACTCGATTCCCCGCATTCGCGGGGAATGACCGCGCGCGTATGAGACGTAGGGCTAAGTCTAGCCGCAATTTGGAACCGCTCGCACATCAGAGTGAACCGATATTCAGGAAGATTAAATTCCTGTCGAGCCCGCTCGCATATTGCAACCAACTGATGGCACGACGGTTCTCTCGGCACCAACGAGGGAGATTGTGATGAAACTCAGGTTTGCTGTACTTGGCCTGGCGGCCATGGGCGGTGTCGCGCTCGCGTCAGGGCAGGCTCTGGCGGCAATGCCAAACGGCATTCCGCAGGCCGATCGTATCGCCAGCGGCCCGGCCGCCAATGTCGATCAGGTGCGCATGGTGTGTAACGCCTGGGGTCGCTGTTGGTGGCGCCCGAACTATTATCACGCCTACGGCTTTTATGGTCCGCGCCGCTTCGGACCTCGCCCATGGGGCTGGGGTCACCGTCACTGGCGCCGCTGGTGAATGATGAAGGGGCCAATGGCCCCTTTTTCTTGTCAAAGCGCCCTGATTAGGACGATTAGAGCGGAGCCTGGCCTAATCGAAGCGAGTTGGACGGAGGCCAGGTCGACAATCTCCTGAAAGCTCACATCAGTTCATCTTCTTGCGGAGCCTTTCCGCGATCTGACGTTGCGATTCAGCGTATTCTTCCACGATCTTTCGCGCTACTTCCGTGAGCTCTGTATTCTCTTGCTCGCTCGGCGGCTTCTTGTCGTCATCATCCATTGGCACTCCTCCTCGCCGCCGTAACGGCACAGGAAGAAAGTCGTTCCTATTGGGCACGAGAGGGATCAGATGCCGCCGTCATGAACGTTCTCCATGTTGCCCCGGGGGCCGACGCAGGAAGACGGTTGCGTTTGATCCAACTCTTGAAATTAATCGCAGGCGATGCGGCGCCTGTGCGCCCGCAGCAGTCCAGCGGCCTATCCGAACCGCGCATTTGACTACGTCGCCCCGGAGCAGTGCTCTCCTGCCAATCGGGATGTGCTATGATCCGGTGAGGGCCTAGGGGACCCGTCGGCATCCTGCTTCGTCATTGTGTGCAACCGGCATGCTCAACAATCCCATCATCGTGCAAAAATTCGGCGGCGTTTGTCTTGAAACACCGGCAAAGATCCGTGCGGTTGCAGGTAGTTTGGCCGATTTGCGCAGCCGTGGTTATCGCGTCGTGGCGATCGTTTCAGCGATGGGTAAGGCCACCGACGACTTGATCAGGATGGCTTATCAGGTAAGCCCGCATCCCAACCGCCGTGAACTGGATATGTTGCTAACGACCGGCGAGCGCATCAGCATGTCCTTAATGAGCATGGCACTGTCCGACCTCGGCGTGCCGGCCATTAGCTTCACCGGCAGTCAGGCCGGAGTGATGACCGACGAATCCCATTCCTCCGCGCGCATTTTAGATGTGCGGCCCAATCGCGTGCTCGAGGAACTCGGTCGCGGACGTATCGTGGTTCTGGCGGGCTTTCAGGGCGTGAATCCGGTGACAAAAGAGATCACCACGCTAGGTCGCGGCGGCAGTGACACCACTGCGGTCGCCATGGCCGCGGCGCTAAAGGCCGAGTGTTGCGAAATTATCAAGGAGGTCGATGGAGTTTGCTCAGCCGATCCACGCATCGTGCCGAATGCAGCGCCATTGCGTCAGCTGGATTTCGGGTGTCTATCCGAAATGTGCTTTTGGGGCGCCAAAGTTCTGCATTTTCGTAGCGTAGAGCTGGCACAAAGCCAAAACGTGGTATTGAGTCTGAAAAAATGGGGCGGCGCCGAATACAGCACGCAAGTGATCAAAGAGGTTGTCGGAATGGAAACGGGAAAAGCCCTGGCAGTCAACTCGATGGCACGCATCGAACATGTAGAGATCGACTCGATGGATCTCAATCAGGGCTTTGAGAAATTCGCCCAACATCTCAAAGAACACGACTTGTCTTGGCCACAACTCCTCGCCTCGGCTTTCGCCGCCGGAAAAACGCGCATTATGCTGTCTAGCGATTCGGAATCGCTCGACACTTTGCTGCGCACGCTCGAGCAGAGCAACGAATTACGTAAACATCGTGAGACCTTAAGCTCGGTGAGCCTCACTTGCTTCGGCGCCGTTTCTTCAGCTTTGCCATTCAAGGCGATTCAGATTCTGCAACAGCACGGAATCATCGTCGACAAGTATGTTCTTTCCCCCCATTCGGTAAATTTGTTCGTTCCTGTGGAGAGCCGGGAGGCCGCAGTCAAGGCTTTGCATTCGCTGATCTAAACAAGCGTCCGCGATGCCACCACTGAGACAGCCCTACGCACATCGCCGAAGGAGGCTTCCCTACGAAGGTGCCCACATCACCGGGCCCCACGGCTGAGCGTCCGCCCAGGCCTTCGCGTCGTCAAGAGTGAGACCTTCTCCGCCGCCCGGTCGGCAACTATAGTCGCAGCCATCCGAAGTTTTCGGGATGGGGGCATTCTCGTCCAATCGATCGTCTTCATCGTATCGCGAAGATGCAAAGCGGGCTGGCTTGGCAACAATTTCTATTCGTCGCGGGACTGCCCCATCATAGAGCCAAGTCCCTGTCGCGACTACTTTGTACGCCTCATCGACCATGTTACGCTCGGAGGAGAACTAGGACATGGACACAATAGAACTTGATGCTCAATTAGGACACATGAAACTTGCGGCCCATCCTTCGAGACGCCCGCTTCGCGGGCTCCTCAGGATGAGGTCTTGTTTCGCGGCGAGTTTAGACCCTCATGGTGAGGAGCCCGCCAAAGCGGGCGTCTCGAACCATGAAGGCCGAGCACTCACAACGCCGCAAGCACCGCTTTCGCGATGGCGGCGGTACCGTTATTGCCGCCGAACTCGATCGGCTTGATGCCGCTCGCATAGACCTTGTCGACCGCGCGCTCGATCTGTTCGCCGGCCTCCGTGGCGCTTTCCAAACCGTGCTTGTCGGCGAGCCAGTCGAGCATCATCGCCGCCGACAGGATCATGCCCGTGGGATTGGCCTTGCCCTGCCCCATGATGTCCGGCGCTGTGCCGTGGCAGGGCTGGAATACGGCATACTTGTCGCCGATGTCGGCCGACGGCGCCATTCCCATGCCGCCGATCAGGCCGGCGGTGAGGTCGGAGAGGATGTCGCCGAACATGTTCTCCATCACCATGACGTCGAAATCCCAGGGTCGCTTCACCAGCATCGCCGAGCAGGCATCGACATAGAGGCGGTCCGCCTTCACTGCGGGGTGGCGCTTGGCCGCCTCGTCGAACATGTCGCGGAAGAAGGCAAACGCCTTGAACACGTTCGCCTTGTCGACGCACGTCAGCCCGCCCGGCTTGCCCCGCGCCTTGCGTCGTTCGGCGAGCCGGAAGGAGAATTCGAACAGACGCTCTGACGTCTTGCGCGTGATGACCAGCGTCTCGCGTGCGTCCTCATGCGTGACGATGCCCTTTCCCATCGACGCAAACAGACCCTCGGTGGACTCACGGATGACGACGAGATCGATGCCGCGCGCATCTGCGCCGACAATCGGGCTCGGCACGCCCGGGATGAGGCGCGCCGGCCGCACGCCGGCATAGAGATCGAAGTGAAAGCGCAACTCGACCTGCGGCATGATCTCGGTGTTATCGGGATAGCGCACCGACGGCAGGCCGCAGGCCCCGAGCAGGATGGCGTCCGCCTCCTCGCACAGCCGGACCGTCGAATCCGGCATCGACTTGCCGGTGGCGAGATAATTGTTGGCGCCGGCCGGCGCCTCGGTCAAGCGGAAGCCGAGCCCTGCCTTCTCGCCGACCTTGCGCAGCACCTCCAGGGCCGGCGCCATGACTTCGGGACCGATGCCGTCACCGGCGAGCACGGCAATGTGGAAGGCGTTGTTTGCGGACATGGGACGTTCCTACTCTCTCATCGTCATGCCCGGGCTTGTCCCGGGCATCCACGTTTCTATGCCGTTTCCTTGGCCGGACGTGGATGGCCAGGTCAAGCCCGGCCATGACGAGCAACAAACAGCGGGCGTCAAGGCGTCAGCACCGTGCGTCCAACCACCGCACCCTGCTGCAATTGCACGAGCGCGTCGTTGGCCTTGTCGAGCGGCAATGGCGTCACCGGGATCGGCGGCACTTTCCTTGACCGAACAAGGTCGAGCAATTCCTGCGTCTCGCGCAAATTGCCGACATAGCTGCCCTGGATCGTCACCGCCTTGATCGGGATCAGCGGCAGCGCCCAGGTGGCGCCGCCGCCGAACAGGCCGACGATGACGAGCTTGCCGCCCTTGGTCAGGCAGTCGAAGCCGAGCTGCGTAGTGGCGGCGTTGCCGACGAGATCGATCACCGCCCGGATCGGGCCGCCAGCCTTCCTGGCGAGCTGCTCCAACGCGTCCGGCGCCTTGGGATCGACGGTGGCGAGCGCGCCGACCTTCTCGGCCGCCTCGCGCTTCTTCGCATCGATATCGACCATGATCGCGCCCTTGCCGCCCATCGCCTTGAGCAGCGACAGCGCCATCAGGCCGAGGCCGCCGGCGCCGAACATCACGATCGGCGTGTCGAAATACTGCTCGACCTTCTTCAGCGCGCTGTAGGTGGTAACGCCCGAGCAGGCGTAGGGCGCGGTGGTCGCTGGATCGAGTCCCCTGAGATCGAGAAGGTAACGCGGATGCGGAACCAGCATGTGATCGGCATAGCCGCCGTCGCAATAGACGCCGATCGAGCGCGGCGTCAGGCACATGTTCTCGTCACCGGAAAGACACGCCGCGCATTTGCCGCAGCCGATCCAGGGATAGACGAGACCAACATCGCCCTTGTTCAGGTCCCCCTGATCTGACGGCTTCACGTCGGGACCAAAGGCCAGGATCTCTCCGACGGTCTCATGGCCCATCGTCAAGGGCAGCGCGATGCCGCGGTCCTTCAACGACAACGGCTTGCGGCCATGACCGAGATCATAGCCGCCTTCCCAGATGTGCAGGTCGCTATGGCAGACGCCGGCCGCCTTTACCTTGATCAGCACCTGCGTGCCCGAGGGCTGCGGCGTCGGCTCATCGAATTCCTTCAACGGCGCTTTGAAATCGGCGACCTTGAAGCTCTTCATGGCGTATCTCCCGCCCACTTCTTGTTTCGAGCGTCACCATGCCATGTCCGGCGTTGCAAAACAAACGGCGCCGTCGCGAGGTTACGTCAACGGATGATGGCAAGCCGCGAGCTGGCCCGGCGCGACCTCGCGCAGCTCCGGCATCTCCGCTGCGCATCGCTGATCCGCGCGCGGACAGCGGGTGCGGAAGCGGCAACCGGACGGCGGCGCGATCGGCGATGGCGGCTCACCCGCGGCGACGCTTTCCGCTGGCCGCATGTCGGGATCGGGAACCGGAATGGCCGCAAGCAGCAGTGCTGTGTAGGGATGCGCGGGCTTTGCGAACAATTGCTCTGATGGTCCGACCTCGCAGAGGCGTCCGAGATACATCACGGCGACCCGGTCGCTGACGGCTTTGACCACCGCCAGATCGTGCGCGATGAACAGCAGCGTGAGGCCGAACCGCGCCTTCATCTCCTCCAGCAGATTGAGGATCTGCGCGCGGATCGAGACGTCGAGCGCCGAGACAGGTTCGTCGCAAACGATGAATTCGGGATTGAGCACCAGCGACCGCGCAATCGAGATGCGCTGGCACTGCCCGCCGGAGAATTCATGCGGCAGGCGGCCGACCACGAGATCGGGATCGAGGCCGACCGCGGCCAGGACCTCGTGGACGAGCTGCCTGCGCTTCTCCGCATCCTTGATGCCGGCTATGATCAGCGGCTCTGCGACGATGTCGCCGATGCGCCGGCGCGGATTGAGCGAGGCGATCGGATCCTGGAAGATGAGCTGGACGCGACGCCGCATCTTGCGCAGCGGCTCGCCCTGCATGGCCGTCAGGTCCTCGCCGTCGAACAGCACGCGGCCGGACGTTGCGCGGCGCAGTTGCAGCACCGCGCGCCCAAGCGTCGACTTGCCGCAGCCGGATTCGCCGACCAGCCCCACCGTCTCGCCGCGCGCGACCTCGAGGCTGACGCCGGAGACCGCATGCACGGTCTTGTTGCCGAGGCCATATTCGACGACCAGATTGTCCACTTTCAGCAGCGGCTCGTCGGACTGCGCGTCGTTGGCGACCTGCATCATGCGTCAAGACCTTCGGCCATCTGGATCGGATGGAAGCAGGCGTAGAGGTGTCCAGGCATTTCGGCGCCTGTCAGTTCCGGCTTCGCCTGGTGGCAGCGGCCGGCGGCATAGCGGCAGCGCGGCGCGAAGGAGCAGCCCGGCAACGGCCGGGTCGGATCGGGCGGGCGGCCGGAGATCGCCGGCAGCGGCGTATGCGGCGCGGTTTCGAGCTTCGGGATCGCGGCCAGCAGCGCCTCGGTATAGGGCATGTGCATCCGCTTGAAGAGCGCAGGCGTCGGCGCGCGCTCGACAACCCTGCCCGCATACATCACTGCAACCTCGTCGGCACGGCCTGCGACGACACCGAGATCATGGGTGATCAGAATCATCGCCATGTGGCGGCGGCGCTGCTCGCGCGCCAGGAGATCGAGGATCTGCGCCTGGATGGTCACGTCCAGCGCCGTCGTCGGCTCGTCAGCGATCAGGAGTTTTGGCTCGCAGGACAGCGCGATGGCAATCGCGATGCGCTGGCGCATGCCACCGGAGCATTGATGCGGATATTGCGCGAGCCGCTGCTCCGGCGCCGGGATGCCGACGGCCGCGAGCAGCTCGATGCTGCGCTTTCGCGCAGCCGGCGAATCGAACTCGAGGTGCTCCTGGATCGTCTCCATCAGTTGCGTGCCGATGGTCAGTACAGGGTTGAGCGAGGTCATCGGATCCTGGAACACGACCGCGACATCGCGCCCGCGCAGCCGCCGCAAGCTCTCCGCATCGAGCCGCACCAGATCCTGGCCGTCGAACATGACGCGCCCGGTGAGCTTCGCCTTCTTCGGCAGGAGCTGGAGGATGGCGCGCGACAGCATGGTCTTGCCGCAGCCGGACTCGCCGACAATACCAAGAGTGCGGCCCGCCTCCAGCGCAAGATCGACATGATCCACCGCACGCAGATTGCCGCGTGGTGTCGGCAGCTCGACCGCAACGTCCTCGATCGACAATAGCGGCACGCTCACAGCGCCCCCTGACGCGGGTCCGTGAGTGCCCGCAGGGTGTCGCCGACCAGGTTGAAGGCCAGGACGGTGAGGAACAGCGCGGTTGCCGGCAGGAAGGCGAGCCGCGGCGCGATATCGAGACTTTCGCGCCCCTCCCCGATCATGCTGCCCCAGCTCGCCATTGGCGGCGGCACGCCTAATCCCAGGAACGACAGCGCGCCCTCGACCACGATGGTCACGGCGACGGCGAGCAGGAAGAACGCGAGCAGTGGCAAGATGACGTTGGGCAACAGCTCCCGCAGCAGGATGCGCGCATGCGTGGCGCCGAGCGCCTCGGCCGCGATCACGAATTCGCGGCGCGCCAGCGTCAGCGTGGAGGCACGCGCCACCCGCATGAAGGCGGGAATGCCGAGCACACCCAGAATGAAGGTGAGATTGGGGATCGACTGGCCGAGATAGGCGGTCACCGCGAGCGCAAAGACCAGCGGCGGAAAGGCGAGCAGCACGTCCATGCTGCCGACCACCAGCGTCTCGAAGCGGCCGCGGAAGTAACCGGCGAGCAGGCCGAGCGCGCCGCCGACGGTGAGGCCGATCATCGGCGCAAACAGCCCGACCGTCAGCGAGACGCGTGCGCCGAAGACCAGACGCGCGAGCTCGTCGCGGCCGAGGCCGTCGGTTCCGAGCCAGTGCTCGGCCGAGAACGCGGCTCTGCGTTCCAGCATGTCCATGTCCACGGGGCTTTGCAGCGGCAACAGCGGCGCCAGGATCGCGAGCGCAAAGACCAGGGCAAGCCAGGCGACCGCCAGCCAGAACAACAGGCCGAGTCGTCGCTTGCGGCGCACCGGCTCGGACGCTGCCTCATCCCGGAGCGAGAGCTCAAGCGTAGCCATGGCGGATCCTGGGATCGAGGACGGCGTAGAGCATGTCGACGATGAAGTTCACGATGACGAAGCCGGATGCGACCAGCAGCACCACGCCCTGGAGGATTATGAGGTCCCGGGTGTAGATCGCGCCGACCAGGAGCCGACCCAAGCCCGGCAGTGCAAAGATCGATTCCACGATCAGCGTGCCGCCGATCAGGCGGCCGATATTGATGCCGGTCACGGTCACCAGCGTCAGCGACGAGGGCTTTAGCGCATGCACGAACAGGATACGCGACGGCTTCAGGCCTTTGGCCTTGGCGAGCGCGATGTAGTCCTCCTGCAATGTGGCGATCATGTCTGAGCGCAGCACGCGCATGATGCCCGGCCATTCGGCGAGCGCCAGCGTCAGCGCCGGCAGAACGAAGAAACGCAGATTGGCGAGCGGGTCCTCGGTGAACGGCACGTAGCCGGTCGCCGGCAGCCAGTGCAGCTCCACCGCGAACAGGTAGATCAGGAGGATCGCCGACAGGAACGACGGCAACGACAGCATGGCGAACGCGCCGCCGGTCATGAAGCGGTCGAACGGGCCGCCGGCGCGCGCGGCGCAGACGATCGCAAGCGGCACACCGATCAACAGTCCCAGAAATTCGGCGAGCAGCATCAGCTCGATCGAGACCGGCACCCGCTCGGCGACCGCCTGGAGCACCGTCTGCCCGGTGCGGAAGGAGCGGCCAAGATCGCCCTGAAGCACGTGGCCGAGCCAGCTCAGATATCGCCACCACAGCGGCTGATCGAGCCCCATGTCATGGCGAAGCGCTGCGACCTTCTCCGGCGTCGCCTGGTCACCAAGGATGACGTAAGCGAGATCGCCAGGCAGAAGCGAGGCGATCAGGAAAGTGAGCAGCGAGACGGCAGCCAGGACCGGCAGGAGATGAACGAGGCGCCGAATGACGAAGGCGAGCATTTGCGCTCAGTCCAGCCAGGTGTCCGAAACGTCGATCACGCCGTTATAGATTTTCGGAAAGCCTTTCAGCTTTGCGCTCGAGAGCGCGTAATAGGTGTTCTGGAAGGTCCAGAACCAGATCGCCTCCTTGTTGATCAGACGGCTGATCGCGCAATAGTCCTCGATGCGCTTATCGGTATCTGCGGTGACGCGCGCATGGTCGAGCAGCCGGTCCAGCTCCGGATCGGAAAAATTGGCGAGCGCGAGCGGGCTGCCGCTGTGGAAGTTTGCGTACATCTGCGGATCGGGATCGGCGAGGTCGACGATGCGCCACGGCGTCAACTGGAATTGACGCATGAAGGCGCGCGGTGGGATGGTCGCCTGGTCGACCTGTTCGATCTCCATATTGGCGCCGACCCGTTTCCAGAATTGCTGGAGCACCTGGCCGATCATGCGGCCGCGCGGCGTCGCAGTGGCCAACATCTTGAAGTCGACCGGCTTGCCGTAGTCCTTGAGCAGCGCCTTGGCCTTCTCGACGTCGAAAGGCAGCGCGCCGTCATCCTTGCATTTCACCCAGGAGCCGTCGCCGTAAGGGTTACTCGCCGGCCGGCTCAGGCCGTTGCTGATCGCCTGCGACATCTTCGGCCGGTCGATCGCCATCACCAGCGCCTGCCGCACGCGGACGTCGTCGAAGGGAGCGGCCTTGGTATTGAAGGCGGAGACCTGCGCGCCCGACCCCTTGTAGGTGTGCACGGTCAGCTTGGGGTCCTTCTGCGCCTTCATGATGTTGTCGGCGTCGTACTCGTCGTCCCAGATGATGTCGGCTTCGCCCGATTGCAGCGAGGCGAACCGCGACTGCGCATCCGGCAGCGGCTTCAGGATAATGCGATCGAGATAGGGATGGCCCTTGTTCCAGTAGTCCGGGTTCTTCTCCAGCACCATGCGATCGCCCGCAGTCCATGATTTCAGGATGTAGGGACCGGTGCCGACGGGATTGCGGTTATAGTCGTCGCCCTTGGTTTTCCACGCGGTCGGCGAATGCACGACGTTGTTCTGACTCTGGATGCTGATCACCGCCGGCAGATTCACGGAAGGATCGGTGAGGTTATAGACGATGGTGTATTCGTCAGGCGCCAGCACCTCCTTGACGTTGGTGATGTAGAAGGCGCAGCGGCACTTGTTGGCGGGATTCTTCTGCCGGTCGAAGTTTTCCTTGAAGGCCTGCGCGTTGAACGGCGTGCCGTCGTGGAACTTCACGCCCTGGCGCAGCTTGAAGGTCCAGCTCTTGTAGTCTTCGGAATGGGTCCAGGACACAGCGAGCTTTGGCGCGGCCTCGCCCTTGTCGTCGAGCGTTGTCAGCGTGTCGAAGATCGCCGCCGCTGCGGTGAAGGTCGAGGTGTCGTAGACGCCGACCTTGAGCGGATCGAAGCCTGGAATATCCAGCTCCTGGCCCATCGTGATGCTACCGCCGGATTTTTGCGCGAGCGCGGGCTGCACCAGCGGAACAATGGCGAATGCCGTGACAAGGAAAATCGGCGCGAGGCTGCGCGCCGCGGCAACTGCGTACGTCATTGTTCCCTCCCGAGATCTTCGTCCGATGTTTCGGATCGCTCGTGACGTCAGGCGAGATTGGCGAGAATCGCTGCCCTCGGCAAGAGGAACGCGTGCAAGCTGCTACGACGCAGACTTCACTTGACGATGCGAAAGTGCGCGGCCTTCGCTCACGTTTTGCCTGACGGAATTAACTCTTCGCGCGAGCGATTGCCTCCAGCAGAGCGTCCGTGTGCTCGCCCAGCGCTGCGATGCGCTTGCCGGGCGTCGTGTCCGCGCCCGACATCCGGAACGGCAGATTGAGCACCTGGAAGGAGCCACCCTCGTCTTCCACGTCCGACAGCGCCTGGCGATGCATGAGCTGCGGATCGCACAACGCCTCGGCGACGGTGCGATAGGCCGAGGCCGGCACGCCCTCGGCGCCGAGCTCTGTGAGACATTGCTCCGTCGTGATCTGCCGCGACCAGGCTTCGACGCCGTCCATCAGGTCAGCCCAGTTGTCGCGCCGCACGCCATAGGTGCAGAAGCGGGAATCGGAAATCCAGTCCCGCCGGCCGATCACCTTCATCAAAGACTGAAAGGTCTTCTCGCTCGCGATGGTGATCATGACGTAGCCATCGGCCGTCTCGGTCGGACCGAACATCGGACGCGGCGGCGGCTTCACCTCGAATTGCGAGCTCTGCAGCTCTATCACCGTGAGCGTCAGCATCGACTCCAGCATCGAGACGTCGATGTGCTGGCCAACGCCCGTGAGGATGCGCTGGTATAGCGCCGACGCAATCGCGCCGAAGCCAT
This sequence comes from Bradyrhizobium sp. UFLA05-108, assembly GCF_059803455.1. Taxonomy (NCBI): domain Bacteria; kingdom Pseudomonadati; phylum Pseudomonadota; class Alphaproteobacteria; order Hyphomicrobiales; family Nitrobacteraceae; genus Bradyrhizobium; species Bradyrhizobium sp. UFLA05-108. The sequence goes on from NZ_JBANAZ010000004.1 coordinate 152,104, forward strand.
AGGTTCCGGTGACGACGTCGGCATGATAGATTCCGCAATAATCGGGGCGGTTGCGGCCGGGCTGGTAGGCGAGATGCGCCATGTCGTAGCCGGATGCTGCGTGGATCACCGGCGCATAGGCTGGCAACTCCGCCGACGGGCCGGTCTGCCCGTAGCCCGAGATGGAGCAGTAGATCAGCCTCGGATTGAACGGGCGGAGCGTATCGTAATCGAGCCTCAGGCGGCGCATCACGCCGGGTCGGAAATTCTCGACCAGGATGTCGGCGGTGGCGACGAGGCGCCGCTCCTCCGACTTCAGGTCGAGCACCACACTTTTCTTGCCGACATTGAGCTGGCCGAACACGGTGCTACAGCCGTTGCGCACCGGCGGGCGCGTCCGCATCGTCTCGCCGCCGTCGGGCTCGATCTTGATGACTTCGGCGCCCATGTCGGCGAGCATCCGCGCGCAATGGGGACCGGCGATGGTGGTCGAAAAATCCAGCACCCGCAGGCCGGCAAAGGCCTTTGTCGTCGTCCCCTCATGCTTGTCTGCTAGCTGCATCCCCGGAGTCCCCCTTTAGGAACCACGCGCGTTCTTGCCTGTTGATGCGCCGACCCTAGATGGCAGCGGCCCGGTAGGAAAGTCTTTACCCGAACGGCAGCTTCCAGGGGCGGGCTTGGAATTCCGAGGGCAACTGGACCCGATCTTGCATAGCAGCAAACGGGCTCGGAAGAGGGCAGCTGTTCTTGAGGGTCTTATTCGTCACGACAGAGATGGACGATTTTGTCCGCGTCGGCGGACTCGGCGCCGTTTCTGCTGCACTCCCGAGAGCGCTGCGCCCCTTCGCCGATATCCGGATCATGCTGCCCGGCTATCGCGACATCATCGAACAACTCACGCATATTCAGATCGTTGGCCGCTGTCCGGCGTTGGCGGAGATGCCGGCCTGCACGCTGGGCCGGGCCGCGACGCGCGACGGCCTACCGGTCTATGTGCTGCTCTGCTCGCAGCTCTACGACCGTCCCGGCAATCCCTATGGCGACGAAACCGGGCGCGACTGGCCCGACAACGACATCCGTTTTGCGCGCTTGGCGTCGGCAGCCGCTGAACTTGCGACGGGCAACCTGGACAAGAATTGGGCAGCAGACCTGATCCATGCCAATGACTGGCAGGCTTCGCTCGTGCCGGCCTATCTGGCCTGGCGCGGCTCGAAGCTGCCGTCGATCCTGACCATCCACAATCTCGCTTATCAGGGACTCTTTCCGAAAGACGCGCTGCGGCGGATCGGCGCACCCGAGAGCTCCTTCCACATTGACGGCATCGAGTTCTACGATCAATTGTCCTTCCTGAAGGCGGGCCTCGTCTACGCCTCGCACCTGACGACCGTGAGCGCGACCTATGCGCGCGAGATCACCACGTCGGAATTCGGCTGTGGCCTGGAAGGCCTGTTGCGCATCCGCGCCGAGGCAGCCGAGCTCACCGGCATCCTGAACGGAATAGATGAGAGCTGGGACCCCCGTTACTGCGCGCAGCTCGCCCAGCAATTCGGTGCCGGCGACTGGGCCGGCAAACGGGCCAACGCGGACTATGTGCGCAAGCAATTCGGCCTCGCGGTGTCGCGCGGGCCGATGTTCGGCATCGTGGCGCGGCTCGTCCATCAGAAGGGCATCGATCTCGTGCTATCCGCGGCCGACGAGATCATCGATGCCGGCGGGCAGATCGTCGTCACCGGTTCCGGCGAGCCGGCGCTCGAGCAAGCCCTGATCAACGCCCATCGCAGGCGGCCAGATGCGATCGGCGTCGCGATCGGCTTCAACGACGCGCAGGCGCGGCGCATCTTTGCCGGCAGCGATTTCACGCTGATGCCATCGCGGTTCGAGCCCTGCGGGCTCAGCCAGATGTACGCCCAGCGCTTCGGCTCGCTGCCGATCGGCCATCAGACCGGAGGGCTTGCCGAAACCATCACCGACGGCGAGACCGGCTTCCTGTTCGCGCAGCCCTCTTACGAATCCTTCCTCGGCGGCGTTCGTCGGGCTTTCTCGACCTTCATGGCCCAGGAGCGTCTCGACTCCATGCGCCGCACCGCCATGTCGCGGTCGTTTAGCTGGAACATCTCGGCTGCATGTTACAGCGCGCTGTATCGCAAGATCGCGTCGGCCTGAGGCGGCTTCATCCGATCGAAGACCGTCCGATCCAGGCCCTGTTGAGGCATCGCGTCATCCAACCGGGTTTTGGCCTCCCGCGCAGCCGCGCTTGGGCTTCCTGATACGGACCGACATAGCGCAGGCGGGCCGGCAGCCGGGGGTAGATGTGTCGTATCCACTTGAGCGCGCGGTCCGCCGCCCTGTCGTCGGCTTCGTCACAAGCCAACCCAAAACCCGCGACCAGTTGTTCGGGCAACATCCGGACTGTCAGTGCCCGGTACCATTTGGGTGGCCGTAGCCAGGATCGTCCGACGCCCCCGAGAATTTGACCGGCCACCTCGCGCGCCGCGGTGCCGACGGTCAAAACCTCCGAGCGGGTCATGGCTTCAATGTAGGCGCGAAAGGATTGCCAATCCGCCGGCAGGTCGCTCGGGGTCAGCCCGAACATCGCTGCGAACAGCCGGCATTCGGCCCAGTATCGCTCGCGCTCGTCGGCCGAGAACGGCGGGAAGACAAGGTCGTGCGCCATGACCGCGCTCTCGACGAGCGTGGCGTGAACCCAGCGCAGCGCCGCGACTTCATTGGCACAGTAGTGCGAATTCGCTTCAAACGACCCGATGGCATCCGGCAAGCGGCCGACGATCATGGCGTGACGGCGATGCAGCTTGCGGGAAGCCGTCAGCGCCTGATCGAGCGAGCCGAATACCATCGTAAACATGACATCGAAGGTTCGATGGAAGCGACCGATCGGATCGGCGAGCGTCCTGGAGTGCTCGGCAATGGCGGCAGCGACCCATGGATGGGCCAGTTGAAGCAGCAGCGCACGGCCGGCTCCGAGAAAGATCACGGCCTCTCGGTCAATTCGCCAGGTCAGTGAGGCCGGTCCAAAAATACCCGCCGTCGATCCAGCTGCCTTGCTCCTGATATGATCGAGCGCAGACTCCAGGTCGTTCTCGGAAATCACTTTGCAACATCCGCTTGGGGCCAATTGCGAAGGTCACGCGGATGAGCTGAATGGACTGCCCCGCGCTACTCCGCTGCGACCGGCAGGATATCAGGATTATCGTGCAACACCACTGCGCACGATGCCGCCGCGCGATCTGCGATCCTGACGTTTGCGCTCCGAAGCGATGCCTAGCGCTTCACTTCTGCCAAATCAGGCTGCGTCTCCTGCGGCGGTTCGTCATCTGCGATGGCGCGCCAGGCTGCGCCGTCGAGATCATCATACTGGCCGCTCTTGAGCGACCAGAGAAAGGCGACGAGGCCGGCAAGTCCGAGCCCCAGCGCCAGAGGGACGAGGATGATCAGGACTTCCATGATGCAATCCCCCGTGAGGCGCTGCGCGCGCGCAGCGCGTTCAGCATGACCAGGATGGACGATCCGCTCATCGCGGCCGCCGCGATCAACGGCGTCACGACGCCGCTGATGGCAATCGGCACCGCCAGGATGTTGTAGCCGATCGCGAGCCAGAGATTCTGCCGCATCAGATGCAGCGCCTTTCGCGCGTGGTCGACGGCGGTCACGACCGGCGCGAGCGGCTTGCCGAGGAAGACGAGGTCCGCGGTCGCCTGGCTGAGATGCGCGGCCGAGATCGGCGACATCGAGACATGGGCTGCCGCCAGCGAGGGCGCATCGTTCATGCCGTCGCCGACCATCAGCACGCGGGTGCCACGTCGCTTGAGCTCCTCGATCCGCGCGATCTTGTCGGCCGGCGTGACACCGGCGCGCCACTCGGGAATCCCGAGCGCATCTGCCGCCGCCTTCACCGCCCGCTCACGGTCGCCAGAGAGGATCTCGACACCGAGATTGCGGGCCTTCAGCGCCCCAATCACCGTGACCGCATCCGGACGCAGGGCCTGCCGCACCATGAAAATGAACTTTTCCGCCCCCCTGCTGAAGGCGACGATGGACGCTTCCGGGTCGAGATCGGCGCCGCTCTTCACGAGTTCCTCGGCACCGCAAAAAGACGGCCGGCCAAGGCGGATCTCGATGCCGTTGATGCTTGCGCGCACCCCCTGCCCGGCTTCCTCGACCGCGCCGACGATCGGCGATTTGGCGCGGGCAGCCTGCACCACCGCGGCCGCGACGGGATGATGGCTCGACAGCGCGAGCTGCCCGGCGAGCGCCAGGATATCGGCAGGGATCGCCGCCGCATTGACCACGTCGAGATCCGGCAATGTCAGGGTGCCGGTCTTGTCGAAGATGATGTGATCGGCCTCCGCCAGCCGCTCGATCGCGTCACCTGCGTTGAGCAGCACACCGGATTTGAACATCGCGCCCGAGGCCACCGTCTGCACCGTCGGGATCGCAAGTCCGAGCGCGCAAGGGCAGGTGATGATCAGCACGGCGACGCCGGTGACGATCGCGTCGTGCCAGCCTGCACCGGCCAGCACCCAGCCGAGGATGGTGAGGAGCGCGGTCGCATGCACCACGGGCGCATAGAGGCGCGAGGCACGGTCGGCGAGCCGCCGATAGCGCGAGCGCGCCTGGAGCGCGTTGTCGAGCAGGCGCGTGATCTCCGCGAGCAACGTCGCTTCCGACGCGGCCGAAACCCGCACCCGCAAGGCGCCGGAGACATTCATCGAGCCGGCATAGACCGGCGTGCCTCTGTCAGCCGTGACGTAAAGCGTCTCGCCGGTGATCAGACTCTGGTCGATCTCCGAACGACCCTCGATTACGGTGCCGTCGACAGCGCAGCGTTCGCCGGGTCGCAGCAGCACGATGTCGCCTGGATTGATCGCGGCGACCGGCACCTGCGAGATCTCGTCAGGGCCGACGAACTTTGCCGCAGTCTCGGCCTTCAGCGCCGCCAGATTGCCGGCGACCGCACGCGTCCGCCGGCGCATGTTCTGGTCGAGAAAGCGGCCGACCAGGAGAAAAGTCAGCAGCATGATCGCAGCGTCGAAATAGGCGTGCTCGGCATGATGGATGGTCTCGACCACGGACATGCCGAGTGCGAGGATCACCCCGATCGAGATCGGGACGTCCATGTTGGTGGTCTTCGCCGACACCGCGCGCCAGGCCGAGCGGAAGAACGGCTGGCCGGCATAGGCCGCGGCCGGCAGCGCGATCAGTGCCGACAGCCAGTGGAAGAAATCGCGCTGCTCGGGCAGCATATCGCTGACATTGCCGGACCACACCGGGATCGACAGCATCATCACGTTCATGGTCGCGAACGCTGCAACGCCGAGGCAACGAAGCAGGAAGCGCGACTCCGCGACCTCGGTCGCCTCCGCGCTTGCCGTCTCGTAAGGATAGGCCCTGTAGCCGAGTTCTTCGAGCCGATCGATGAAGCGCGCAGGATCGAGCGTGCCCTCCTTCCATTCCAGCGCGACGCGGCGGTCGGTGAGGTTCACCCGCGCCAGCGTCACGTCGGGAATGGCGGAGAGACCGCGCTCGATCTTCGCCATGCAGCCGGCGCAGTGCACGCCCTCGACCGCGAGATCGATGTGCTGGAGCCCGTCACCCGCAGCACGAACATAATGGGAGAAATCGCGCGAGAGCTGCATGAGAACTTCCTTCAGTTCAGGATCACGCGATTGCGCGACGTGAACATTCGCTCGCCGCGCGCATCGCCCTCGAGCACGAGATCCCACTGGCCGGGTGCGACGGCGGTCGCGTTGCCGCCATAGACTCCGATGCCGATCTCGGCGAGCTCCACGGACAGGTCGGCGCGCTTGTCGGTCGGCCGCTCCAGTCGCCCTGAGAATTTCAGACCGGTGACCGGGCGGCCGGTGGCATCCCGGGCCTCGATCCGCACCGTCGCGCCGCCATCGGCGCTGCGCTGGATCTTCGCGTCGACCTGCCATTTCCGCTCCGCCTGGCCCCGCGCCGCCGCGATCTCCCTCTCGTAGGTGAGACCGGCAGCATAGGGACTGTCGACGTCGGTGCCGGGGAGCGTCGCGATCGCAAGCTTCATCATGGTGGCGTTGACGCCGATTACGACGCCGAAAAACGCAACCAGAATGATGAGGACCGTGGTCCCGGTCAGTGGCTTCGGTGCGGCGGATGCCATGGCGAACTCCAAACGATGTTCTCAGGGCGCGACGAAATTGTCGGTGGCGGAGGCGACCTCGCCGAGCCCGATATCGGTGACGTGGAAATGGACCGGGATCGATTTCTCCGGATTGCTCTCGGCCGGCGCCGTCACCAGCAGCCGCAATTCCGCGGTCTGGTCGCGACCGATCACGACCATCGGCCGGTCCGGCGTGACGGAATCGACGCCGACGACATGGACCTTCGCATTCACCGGCCCGTCGACGTCAATCGCGATGACGCGGTCGAAGCCGCGCTTGTTGAGCAGCCGGACCGTGTAGGCGTTGCGAATCGAGCCGTCGCTCAGCTTGACGGCGATCGGGTTGCGGTCGTGCAGTACGTTGACGTCGAGCAGGCTGCGGGTCAGCAGCGCATAGAGCATGATGCCGCCGATGACCGCGATGATCGCGCTGTAGACGGTGGTGCGGGGCCGCACGATGCGATAGATCGGTGGCTTGCCTTCCTGGCGGCGCTGGATGTTGATGTCGTTGTCATAGGCGATCAGTCGGGTTGGCCGGCCGATCTTGGTCATCACGGCATCGCAGGCATCGATGCACAGGCCGCACTGGATGCATTCCATCTGCGGCCCGTTGCGGATGTCGATGCCGGTCGGGCAAACCGCGACGCACTGGTAGCAATCGACGCAGTCGCCGACTTGCTCGCCGAGCGCACGCAGCTCGGCGGCCTTCTTGACCGACGTGCGCTTCTCGCCGCGGTCGTAGCGGTAGGTGACGTTGAGCGCCCATTCATCGGTGAGCGCGGCCTGGATGCGCGGCCAGGGGCACATATAGGTGCAGACCTGCTCGCGCATGTAGCCGGCGAGCAGATAAGTCGTCGCGGTGAGGATGCAGATCCAGATATAGGCGATCATCGGCGCCTGAAACGTGACGAGCTGCTTCACCAGCGTTGGCGCATCGTTGAAATAGAGCACCCAGGCGCCGCCGGTCCACCAGGCGATCAGCAGCCAGATCGAATGCTTGAGCACGATCTCTGAAATGCGCTCGAGCTTCATCGGATCGGACGAGGCGTCCTTCTTCATGCGCTCGCGCCGATCGCCCTCGATCAGCCGCTCGACGGCGTAAAACAGGTCGGTCCAGACGGTCTGCGGACATAGGTAGCCGCACCAGATGCGGCCGCCGATGGAGTTCATCAGGAACAGCGCCACCGCGGCGACGATCAGCAGGCCGGTAAAGTAGTAGACTTCCTGCGGCCACAGCTCGATGAAGAAGAAGTAGAAGCGGCTGTTGGGCAGATCGATCAGCACGGCCTGGCTCGGGGCGCCCAGGCCGCGGTTCCAGCGCACGAACGGCAGGAAATAGTAGACGCCGAGGCAGAATGCCATCAGCCCCCATTTGGTCCGGCGGAACGTGCCCGAGACGCTTTGGGGGTAGACTTTCTTGCGGGAGGCGTAGAGCGGCCCGTAATCATCTTCCTGTGCGAGCTCGTTCGGGTTCACGGCCATGCTCATCGCTGAATCCGTTTGCAGGTACGATTGAACCTAGATCGAACTCCGACCGTGCAGTTGATCCAGCTCAAACGGGGGCGGGTTTCCCCGCCCCGTCTTTGCCTTCGCCGCGACGTTACTTGCCGCCGCCGAGCGAGTGGACGTAGACCGCCATCGCCTTGAGGGTAGCGGGATCGAGCCGTCCGTCCCACGCCGGCATGACACCGGAGCGGCCCTGGCTGATGGTCTCGATCAGGGTCGCCTCGTCCGAGCCGTAGAGCCAGATCTTGTCGGTCAGGTTGGGCGCGCCCATCTCCTGATTGCCCTTGCCTCCGTCGCCATGACAGGCGACGCAATTCTCAGTGAAGATCTTTTCGCCCTTGGCGGCGTCATAGCCCGGCCGGGTCGACAGGCCCGACAGCGAGCGGACGTAGTTGGCGACCGTGACGATCTCGTCGGGCTTCAGCACGCCATCCTTGCCGAAGGCGAGCATCTGCCCCTCATGGGTCTTGGCGTGACCGGACCGCGCGCCGAACTGGATGGTCTGCATGATCTGGTCGAGCGTGCCGCCCCACAGCCAGTCGTCGTCGTTGAGATTCGGGAAGCCCTTTGCGCCGGCTGCGCCGCTGCCGTGGCATGGCGCGCAATTGTCGCCGAATACGACCCTGCCCTTGGCACGCGCCAGTGCCAGCAGCGCCGGATCCTTCTCGATGTCAGCGAGGGGAGCGGCCGCCAGCGCCGCCATCTTCTCGCCGCGGGCGGCCTCGAGATTGGCGAGCTCCACCGCGAGGCTGGCGCGCGTCGAATAGCCGAGCAGGCCGGTGGTATTGCTCGAAATCAATGGCCAGGCCGGATAGACGATCCAGTAGCCGATCGCCCAGACGATGGTGAGGTAGAACGTCACCAGCCACCAGCGCGGCAGCGGCGTGTTCAGCTCCTTGATGCCATCCCATTGGTGTCCGGTCGTGGTCTTGCCGGAGACGCTGTCGAATTCACCGTGGTCGGTCATGATCCCTCACTCCTCGCGCAACGGCAGTCGCGCCGCCTCGTCGAAGGCGGCCTTGTTGCGCGGCCAGAATGCGTAGGCGACGATCGCGAGGAAGATCGCGACGAAGGCCGGCGTCCAGATCGTCGTCACGAGATCGGATGCAAAGTTATGGACTGTCAGAATTGCTTTCATCGTTCATGCCTTCTCAGCGGAGATTGGCTTTCTCGTTGTAGAGCTTGAAGTCGACGAGCGTGCCGAGCATCTGCAGGTAGGCGATCAGCGCGTCCATCTCGGTCGGGGTGCCCGGCTTGCCGTCGAAGTTGCGCACCACCGCCTTGGCGTAGCGCTTGGTGAAGGCATCGCTGCCGGCATTATCCGGATCGGCCTGCGCCTTCAGGTCGTTGGCCGCATTGGCGATCTGGTCGTCGCTGTAGGGCACGCCGACGGCCTTGAGCGTTCGCATGTGATCGGCAATCGTGGCGAGATCGACTTCGTTCTCGGCCAGGAACGGATAACCCGGCATCACCGACTGCGGCACGATGGCGCGCGGGTTGGTCAGATGGGTCACGTGCCAGTCGTCGGAATATTTGGCGCCGACGCGGGCAAGATCCGGTCCTGTGCGCTTGGAGCCCCACTGGAACGGGTGGTCGTACATGCTCTCGGCGGCGAGCGAGAAGTGACCGTAGCGCTCGACCTCGTCGCGCAAGGGACGGATCATCTGCGAGTGGCAGAGATAGCAGCCCTCGCGGACGTAGATGTTGCGGCCGGCGAGCTCGAGCGGCGTATAGGGCCGCACGCCGTCGACCACCTCGATCGTGCTCTTGAGGTAGAACAGCGGCGCGATCTCGACGAGACCGCCGATCGAGATCACCAGCAGGATGCCGACGACCAGGACGATCGAGTTCTTTTCGAAGATTTGGTGGCGTGTCCAGAATGACATTGCTGAGCTCCTCATTCCGCCGGCTGAAGAGCGACGGGCATCTGCACTTCCGCCTCGCCGACGCGCACGGTCATCCAGAGATTGTAGGCCATGATCAGCGCGCCGATCAGGAACAACCCTCCGCCGGCCGCGCGGATGATGTAGAAGGGATGCATCGCTTCCACGGTTTCGATGAAGGAATATTCGAGAAAGCCGAGCGAGGTGTAGGCGCGCCACATCAGGCCCTGGAGGATGCCGGACACCCACATCGCCGAGATGTAGAGGACGATGCCAAGCGTCGCGATCCAGAAGTGCCAGTTGACGAGCTTGAGGCTGTAGAGACCCTTACGATTCCAGGCCCACGGCACCAGGCAATACAGCGCGCCGAAGGAGACGAAACCGACCCAGCCGAGCGCACCGGAATGCACGTGGCCGATGGTCCAGTCGGTGTAGTGGCTGAGCGAGTTGACGACCTTGATTGACATCATCGGGCCTTCGAAGGTCGACATGCCGTAGAAGGCGACGGAGACCACGAGCATGCGCAGCACGGGGTCGGTGCGCAGCTTGTCCCAGGCGCCAGACAGCGTCATCAGGCCGTTGATCATGCCGCCCCAGGACGGCATCCACAGCATCACCGAGAAGGTCATGCCGAGCGTCTGTGTCCAGTCCGGCAGCGCGGTGTAGTGCAGATGGTGCGGGCCGGCCCAGATGTAGAGGAAGATCAGCGACCAGAAGTGGATGATCGACAGCCGGTAGGAATAGATCGGCCGCTCCGCGCGCTTCGGGATGAAGTAGTACATGATGGCGAGGAAGCCGGCGGTCAGGAAGAAGCCGACCGCGTTGTGGCCGTACCACCACTGGAACATCGCGTCCTGAACGCCGGCCCAGGCGACGTAGGATTTGGAGCCGAACACCGACACCGGCAGCGCGGGATTATTGCCGAGATGCAGGACGGCGATCGTCACGATGAAGGCGAGATAGAACCAGTTCGCGACGAAGATGTGCGGTTCCTTGCGCTTGATCACCGTGACGAGGAAGACCAGCAGATAGGTCACCCAAACGATGGTCAGCCAGAGGTCCGCATACCATTCCGGCTCCGCATATTCCTTGGACTGCGTAACGCCGAGCAGATAGCCGGTGCCGGCGACGAGGATGAAGAAGTTGTAGCCGACGACGACGAACCAGGGCGCAAGATCGCCGGCAAGCCGGACACGGCAAGACTTCTGCACGACGTAGAACGAGGATGCGATCAGCACGTTGCCGCCGAACGCGAATATCACGGCCGAGGTGTGCAGCGGACGCAGGCGGCCAAAGCTCGTCCAGGGCAGGTCGAAGTTGAGCGCGGGCCAGGCGAGCTGCGAGGCGATGATCAGGCCGACCAGGAAGCCGGCGATGCCCCAGAACATCGACATGAAGGCGGAGAACTTGATCGGCCCCATATTGTAGTTGGGCCGGCCGTTGATCTCCGCGGGCGGCAGCGCCGCCGCGCGCTCGAAGTAGCGGTTGAGAATGACGAAGACCGCCGCGATGCTCGCCGCAGCGCTCAGCGAGGCATGGAAGGCGAAGGGCGCATCGAGCGCCTTGGCTGCCGCGACCACACAGAGGAAGGCGGTGACTGCGAACACTGCCGCCAGGCCGCTTTCACCGATGGTCATGGATTTGGAAATGGAGGGCTGGCTCATGCGGATTCTCTCTGAAAGAACACGCAGCCAGAAACCATATCCATGCTCGCGGGGAATTGATTGAAATCAAGATAGTCGGATTTCCGGCAGCCCCGACCCAGGGGACATCGGGAAGCAATATCAGCCGCTTACGTACGGTTCCGCGCGAATGACTGGACCCGGCCTCCGGCAAATTCACGGAGCCCGGATGTCGCAGAAATGAGCCAGCCGACAGGCTAGTCGCGCGCGGTCGCCTTGAGCGCGGTGATGACGTCCTCCCGCGCGATGATGCCGACGAGCTTCTGCGTTCCGTCGAGCACGATGATGCTCCGAATCCGGTGCTCGACCATGAGCTGGAGCACGCGGGTCAACCGCGTATCTGGATGAACGTAGATGAATTCCGGCGTCATGACGTCGCCGACCTTGCGATTCATCAGGTCGAGATAGCGCGGCACCATCTGGCTTGGCGTGAACGCAAAGCATTTCAGGATATCGAACTTGGTGACGATACCGACGACCTGCCCATCCTCCTCGACCGGATAGCCGTTGAAGTCGTCGCGCTCGAACATCTCGCTGAGCTCGAGCACGTTGAGATCGCGCACCACGGTCTTGACGTTGCGCGTCATGTAGCCGTCGGTGGTCTGTTCAAGGAATCTGTACACGGCGCGTCCTCTGATTGTCTTTCGGTCAAGGAGTCAGTGCGACAGCAGCACGCAGCAAGCTGACTGGGTGAGCAGATATTGCGTGACGCCGCCGAGGACCAATTCGCGGAACCGCGAATGGCCGTAGGCGCCGGCAACGATCAGGCCGGCTCCGACGTCGGCAGCCAACTTACCCAAATGGTCAGCCACGCTTTCGTTCCGGCCCGCTTCCGACACCCTGGCAGTGGCCGTGACGCCATGGCGGGCGAGCCAGGAAACGACGTCGGTGACAGAGGCCAGCACCGCCGGACGATCGTCATCCGGCTCCGGAATCGCGACGATCGTGATCTCCCTCGCCTTGCGCAGCAGCGGCAGTGAATCGACGAGCGCACGCCGCGCCTCCGGCGTATCCTTCCAGGCCGCCAGCACGCTGCGCAGATCGAGCCAGTTGAAGCTGTCAGGCACGACCAGCAGCGGACGGCCGGCCTGCATCACCAGGTCCTTGGGGCTCGCAAGCGAGAAGGCATCCGCGAAAGCCGGGCTTTGCCCCCCGCTGACGATGATGTCGGCGCAACGCGCCTGCTGCAGCGCGTAACGCGCCGGGAAATCGACCGCGCCGCGCCACTCGACGCGCCCGCCGCGATTCCTGGTTGCAGTACGGAATTGTCCCTCCAGATCGGCAAGGCGCTGCCGGACCGAGGCCTCGCCCTGGTCGATCAGACGCTGCGCCTCGGCGCTGTCAGTGAAATAGAGTGGCGGCGCGAATTGCGCCGCGGCAACTCCGACGATCGCCGCCTCGAATCGCTCCGCGAGCTCGCCCGCGGCCTGAAGCCTCGCCTCATTGGGCTGACCAAGCGCCAGGCTGACCATGACGGTCGCGTATGTCATTCCAAGTCTCCCGAGCTTGCAGATCGCAGCCATGCTAGGCGCACCGCGGCGGGCGCGGGATGAGATAGATCAAGCCGGCAAACGGTTCGGGCCGCCGCTGGACTGGTCAACCGGTCGCGAGGTAACCGATCGCCGAACTTGCCTCCGGGGCGGCCATGCGCGAAATTGCGGTCGCGGAACCGCGCCCCGGACCACAACGCAAGGATGGAAGCAAATTGAGCCCGACCCGCGTAACTCATCCGGCAGATGACGGTCGGGGCGAACATTTCCGGGTGCGGATCGAGGGATTCGGCGTCGGCACCTGGGACCTCGACCTCAAGACGCAGGAATTCGAGTGGTCGGATGCGGCCGGGGCGATGTTCGGCGTCGCCCGCAGCCAGCCGATTACCTATGAGCTTTTTCTGTCACGCCTCGAGCCGAGAGACCGCGAGCGCGTCGAAGCCGCGATCGGGCGCGTCGCCGAGCGCGGCGGCGGATTCGACGTGTCTTTCCGGATCGCCGATTCCGGCAGAGGACAATGGATCAGGGCCCGCGCCGGCCTGATCCGGGACGAGGCCGGTAGCGCGCGGCATCTGAGTGGGATCTTTCTCGACATCGACGAGGAGAAGCAGGTCGAGGAAGCGCTGCGCACCCGCGAGACCCATCTCCGCTCGATCCTGCACACGATCCCCGATGCCATGATCGTCATCGACGGCCATGGCATCATCCAGCTGTTCAGCACGGCCGCCGAGCGCCTGTTCGGCTATTTGGAGCATGAGGCGATCGGCCAGAACGTCAACATCCTGATGCCCGACCCCGACCGCTCCCGCCACGACAGCTATATCGCCCGCTACCGCACCACGCGCGATCCCCACATCATCGGCATCGGCCGCATCGTCACCGGCAAGCGGCGCGACGGCACGACGTTTCCGATGCACCTGTCGATCGGCGAGATGCAATCCGGCGGCGAGCCTTATTTCACCGGCTTCGTCCGCGACATGACCGAGCACCAGCACACCCAGGCGCGGCTCCAGGAGCTGCAGTCCGAGCTCGTCCATGTCTCGCGCCTGAGCGCCATGGGGGAGATGGCCTCGGCGCTCGCTCACGAGCTCAACCAGCCGCTGGCGGCCATCAGCAACTATATGAAGGGCTCGCGCCGGCTGCTGGCAGGCAGCAGGGATCCGAATATCGAAAAGATCGAGAGCGCGATGGACCGCGCCGCCGAGCAGGCGCTGCGCGCCGGCCAGATCATCCGCCGCCTGCGCGACTTCGTCTCGCGCGGCGAATCCGAGAAGCGGGTCGAGAGCCTCTCCAAGCTGATCGAGGAAGCCGGCGCCCTCGGCCTTGCCGGCGCGCGCGAGCAGAACGTTCAGCTCCGCTTCAATCTTGATCCAGAGGCCGACCTGGTGCTGGCCGACCGCGTCCAGATCCAGCAGGTGCTGGTCAACCTGTTCCGCAACGCGCTGGAGGCCATGGCGCAATCGCCACGGCGCGAGCTCGTCGTGACCAACACCGAGGTGGTCGACGACATGATCGAAGTGGAAGTCGCCGACACCGGATCCGGCTTCCACGACGACGTGATACCGAACCTGTTCCAGACCTTCTTCACGACGAAGGAGACCGGCATGGGCGTGGGACTTTCCATCAGCCGCTCGATCATCGAGGCTCACGGCGGCCGCATGTGGGCCGAGAGCAACGCATCGGGCGGCGCGACGTTTCGCTTCACCTTGCCGGCAGCCGACGAGAACTGATCAATGACCACCAAAGGACATGTCTACGTCATCGACGACGACGAGGCGATGCGGGATTCGCTGAAGTTCCTGCTGGATTCGTCCAGCTTCAGTGTCCGATTGTTCGAGGCGGCGCAAGGCTTTCTCGATGCGCTGCCGGGTCTCCCCTTCGGCTGCGTGGTGTCCGACGTGCGCATGCCCGGGCTTGACGGGATCGAGCTCCTGAAGCGCATGAAGGCCACGCAAAGCCCATTCCCGATCCTGATCATGACCGGTCATGGCGACGTTCCACTGGCGGTCGAAGCCATGAAGCTTGGCGCCGTCGACTTCCTCGAAAAGCCGTTCGATGACGATCGCCTGATCGCGATGATCGAAACCGCGATCCACCGGGCCGAGCCTGCTGCCAAGAGCGAGGCAATCACGCAGAACGTCGCCGCGCGTCTGGCCTCGCTCAGCCCGCGTGAGCGCCAGGTCATGGAGGGGTTGATCGCGGGCCTCTCCAACAAGCTGATTGCCCGCGAATACGACATCAGCCCGCGCACCATCGAAGTCTACCGGGCGAACGTCATGACCAAGATGCAGGCTGGCAGCCTGTCGGAGCTGGTGCGGCTGGCGATGCGCGCCGGCATGCTCAAGGATTGAGCCGGCTTCGACTTGAGGCATGTCAAGTCCGTCTCCCCGTCGCGTGTTAGCAAAGTCGCATGACTGAGATCAGCTTACACCATAGGCGGGATCCAATGTCGTCCCCCCTCAAGCCCACCGTCTACGTGGTCGACGACGACGATGCCGTCCTGGGATCACTGCGATTCCTGCTCGAAACGGACGGCTTCGCCGTGCGGACCTTCAGGAATGCCACGGCATTGCTGAATACCCCGCACTCCCCTGGCGCGGACTGCTACGTGATCGATTACAAGATGCCCGATATCAACGGCGTCGAGCTCGCCAGGCGCCTGCGCAAGTCGGAGGGCGACACGCCCGTGATCCTGATCACGGGCTATCCGGACGAGAATATTTCGACCCGCGCCGCCGCGGTCGGGATCAAGGACGTGATCTTGAAGCCGCTTCTCGACGAGAATCTCATCAAGCGCATCCGCGGCGCCATCCAGCGCAAGCCCAACGGCTGACCTCGAGGACCGACCTACGGGAATCTACGTAGGTACACCCCCTTAAGATATCGCTCGAAATTTTCACGCCCCGAAACCCGCGGTAACCATCTGCCATCTGAAATGGAGATGGCCAAGATGCTCACCCAGTTGCTCAATACCCAGATTCACGGCAGCAAGATCGCCCCCGCCGCTCATCCAGTCTCCGATCAGTTCGGCGCCATCACCGGCCATGTCGGTCTTGTCGCCACCGAGTTCTCCTACCGCAAGGACGAGGAGATCTACGGCGAGGACGAGCCTGCTGAATACGTCTACCAGGTCGTCTCCGGCGCGGTGCGCAGCTACAAGCTCCTTTCCGACGGCCGCCGCCAGATCGGCGCCTTCCACCTTCCCGGCGACGTGTTCGGTCTCGAATCCGGCGCCACCCATCGCCTCGCCGCCGAGGCCATCATCGACACCACCGTGCGCCTCGTGAAGCGCTCCAGCCTCGAGAAAGCCGCCGGCACCGACGTGCAGGTTGCCCGCAAGCTCTGGGCGATGACCGCGGGCGAACTGCGCCACGCCGAGGACCACATGCTGCTGCTCGGCCGCAAGACCGCCATGGAGCGCGTTGCGACCTTCCTGCTCGAAATGGACCGCCGGCTCGCCGTCGCCGGCATGATGGCGCTGCCGATGTGCCGTCGCGACATCGGCGACTATCTCGGCCTGACGCTGGAAACGGTGTCGCGCGCGCTGTCGCAGCTTCATTCCCAGGGCATCCTGGGCTTTTCCGGCGCCCGTCAGATCGTGCTGCGCAACCGCCAGCGCCTGCACAATCTCGACGCCTGATTTCTTCCTCCCTGCCATCTTCCCAACTGGCCGGCCGAATCCGTTTCGGCCGGCCATTTTCTCATTCTCAACCTGCGCTGCGCCGCGTCTCCGGCATGACCAGGAGAATCAGGACGAGCCCAGCCGCGGCGACACAGGCTAGGCCGACGAAGGCGGTGCTGCTGCCGAACCTGTCGCTGATGAAGCCGCCGAGCACGGTGCTCAGCGACGCGCCGATGCCGGTCGCGGTTCCCACGACTCCCTGCGCAAGATTGAAATGGCCGCTGCCAAAGGCGACGTCGGCGACGATTAGTGGAATCATCACCGCGAACACCGCAGCCGTGATGCCGTCGAACACCTGCACCAGCACCAAGAGATAGGGGTCGCGGACGGTTGCGAACAAAAGCCCGCGAATCGCAAGCGCGCCGAACCCTAGCAGCAGCAGCGGCCGCCGGCCCCAGGCCTGCGCCTTGCGCCCGACCGACGGCGACATCAGCGCAACGATCGCCTGCGGCACGATGATACAGCCCGCGATCAGGACAGTCGCCCACTGGCTGGACCGCGTCGTCACCACGCTCGCCATCAAGGGCAGCATCGCCGCGTTCGCAAGCTGCAACAGCATCACACTGCAGGCGAAGATCAACAGCGGCCGCTGCCTCAGCAGATGCCACACATTCGTGTCCGCGCCTTCGGCGGCTTCGCGCGGCATTTCGCCATGCGCGCGCGCCACGTCGACCTCCTCCTCGCGGATCCGCGACAGGGCGATCAGGGTCGGGATAGCGAGCAGGAAGGTGACCAGGAACACCGAGCGGCTCGACAGCAGATAGCCGGCGGTGCCCATCACCGCGGCGGCGACGCCGTTGCCAAGCGATGCGAAGCGCGCGTTGCGGCCGAGCCGTTCGCCGATCGCGAACGGCCCGACAAGGCCGAGGCTGATCGCGGCGATCGCCGGCCCCAGCACGCAGCTCGCGGCCGCATGCAGGGTCGCCGCCGTCACCACGACCGGAAAGATCGGCATCGCCGCATACGCAAGCGCGCAGCAGCCGATGGTCGCGATGGCCAGCCCCGCGACCAGCCGCTCGGATTTCGCGGCGTCGATGATCGCGCCACCCGGCATCTGACCGATCAGGGCGACGATGCCGCCGATCGACAGCACGAGGCCGATCTCGACCTGCGTCCATTTCTGCGTCGTCAGATACACCGCGATGAACGGGCCAAAGCCGGTCTGCACGTCGGCCAGAAAGAAGATGAACCAGTCCAGCGCCCGCAGGCTTTGCTTTGACGGCACAGGTTGCGGAAGCGCAGGGACAGCGTTGCGGCTCTCAGGTGGGCCACGTTGATCGTTGCTCGGATGGCTCGGCTTCCTGGACAAGCGCACCGACAGTCTGCCCTCCCCTTTCCTTACGGAATGAACTGCAGCGGTTGCAGGGTGCCGGACGCACCCAACACGACGATCGGTGTGTCCTCCTTGTACTCCGGCGCAGCCGCGACCTGGGCCTTGGTCAGCTCCAGGCTGATGCTGTCCTTCTTGTTGGCGATCTTGCCGAAGTGCAGCGCGTTCCAGTCGACCACGATCTTGCGGCTGCCGACGCCGAGGAAGCCGCCGAAATCGATCACCGCCGCGCGCACCTTGCCGGTGCGATCGACGACGACGTCGACGATGCGCCCCATGTCCTCATCGGCGGCGCTGCGCACGTCGCGCCCGAGCACGCCGTGCGCGTCGCTGGCACCGATGATGGTAACCGACGGCGGCGGCGGCGCATCCTTCGGCACCACAGGCGCGGCCGGGGCCGGCGATGGCGGAGCGTTCGGCTCGGTTTGCACCGCAGGCGGCTCCTCCGCCGCGTACGACATCGCAGGCGCGATGCTTCCCAGGATCACTGCGACCAGCATCAACCGCGTCATGGCGGGCATGCGACCTCCTCCGGCTGGCGATGCTAAAGCGCGATGAGATTGTGACGAATCGTCATCGCGCTTTAGGTTGTTGTTTGAGCATGATCTTTTCGGAAAACCGCTCCACACTTTTCCGGATCATGCCACTAGTGCGCCAGCACGATCGATACCTGGATCTGTCCGCGCGTGCGCAGCACCTCGAGCGCGACATCGGTGCCGTGGCGGCGGATCCGCAAATCGACGCTGGACGGGCCCAGTTGCAGGTCGTGCAGCACCACCTCGTTCAAAAACGCCGGCAGATGCGGATTGCGCAGGCGGATCTCGCTGCGCGCGACGTCGAACTCGATGCCGAGCGCAGCTTCCAGCAGCGTGAACGGCGTCGCGCTGGCCCAGGCCTGCGGCGCGCAGGCGACCGGATAGAGCGTCGGGCCGCGGCGCTTCTCGCGCCGGAAGCCGCAGAACAATTCCGGCAGCCGCCGGAGGTCCATATAGGTCGCGGCCTCGAACAGGCCCTTGAAGACGTGCGCCACCGAATGCTTCAGGCCGTAGCGCGCGAGCCCGAGCGCGATCAGCGCATTGTCGTGTGGCCAGACCGAACCGTCATGATAGGACATCGGATTGTATCTGATTTCGCCGAGCGCCACGGTGCGAATGCCCCAGCCGGAGAAGAAATACGGCCGCATCAGGTCGGCAGCGACCTTGCGCGCGCGGTCCTCCCTGATCATGCCGCTGAACAGGAGCTGGCCGGCATTCGACGTCCGCACCTTGCAGGGCCGCTTGGCGCCGTCGAGCGCGAGCGCATAGGTGCCGAGCTCCTCGCACCAGAACGCGTCCTCAAAGCGTGCGGCGAGCGCCTTTGCCTCGGCCTCCAGCTTCCTCACCTTGTCCGGCTTGCCCAGCCGCAGGGCGCAGCGCGCGGCGAGCTGCTTGGCGGCAAACACATAGCCCTGCACTTCGGCGAGAGCGATGTAGCCTTCGGCGAGCGTGCCGTCGGCATGGAAGATCGCATCATAGGAGTCTTTCCAGCCCTGGTTGGCAAGGCCCTGCTCCGAGGCACGCTGATATTCGACGAAGCCGTCCTGGTCGGGATCGCCGGGTCCGTCGATCCAGGCCAGCGCGGCTTCGATCGCAGGCCACAATTCCAGCAGCGTCTCAACATCGCCGGTGCGCTCGAAATAGTGGCCGGCGAGCAGCACGAACAGCGCGGTCGAATCGACGCTGCCGTAATATTGCGCGAACGGCACCTCGCGCAGCGCCGCCATCTCGCCGCCGCGCATCTCGTGCAGGATCTTGCCGGGCTCGGCGTCGGCGAGCGGGTCAGTGGCCTTTGCCTGGAAGTGCGCGAGTCGCCGCAGCACGCCCCTGGCGACCCGCGGATCGATCCACAGCATCTGCAAGGCCGTGATCAGGCCGTCGCGACCGAAGGTCGTCGAGTACCAGGGAATGCCGGCATAGGGATAGCGGCCCTGCGGCGTATCCGTCATCAGCATGTTGAGGTCGGCCATCGCCTGGCACAACACCTCGTTGAAGATGTTGTTGGAGGTCTCGATGCTGGTTGCCCCCGCCGTACAGGAGCGCATTTCGCGGCGATGCGCCAGCATGGCCGGAAAGAACCGCACTGGCTTGAGTGTTTGCGGCCGGTTGCAGGACACCGCCACGAACAACGACTTCGTATGATGCGGCTCGAGCTCGAGCTGCCAGGTGGCGGCATTGACCGAGAGCCGGGTTGGCCTTGGATCGAAATGCAGCCCCGTCGTGCGCTGCGCGTCATCGAGGCCCCGATATTCGAACAGGACGTCGGTCGGGCCAACCAATTTGCTCGCGCCGGTCCCCCGACGCAGCCGCTTCTCGCCGCGCACCTCGAACAGATCCGCGAAATCGCTGTCGAACAGCAGCGTCAGCTCGAAGCTCGCCGGCCGGTCGCCATGGTTCTGCAGGCCGATGCGCTGATAGGCCGTGCCGCGCCACAGGAACACCGTGCGCACGATGTGCAGCAGGTCCTTCTGGAGGACGATGCGGCCATTGCGGTAGATATCGGGATTGGTGAGATCGACGGTCAGAGCCGAGTTGTCGTCACGCAGGTTCGAGCCGAGCAGCAACGGCTGAAGATCGTCGAGCACGAGCTCGAGCCGCGCGAGATAGCGCGTGTCGCAGTTGAACAGGCCGTCCGGACCACCGGCGGACGCGCCGATATCGCCATGGCTGTCGAGCACGATGAAGGTGTCGTCGTGCTTGAGCGACCGCCGCGGCCGCGCCGCAGGTCCCGTCATGGGAATGTAGAACGGCTGCTCCTCCACCACTTCCACGGTTCGCGATGCCGCGACGAACTGGGTGACGACTTCGGCTGACATGCGCTATTCCCCTGCGCCGTTATCCAAAACGCAATCGACCTGAACGCGACTAGCGACTTACGCGGCGAACTTCGAGAGCCGGTTCATCTCCTGTGTGACCAGCTCGCGGTAAGGCCCGTGGTTCTGCATCAGGCGGTCGGGCGATCCGTCCTCTATGATCTTGCCAGCCTTCAGCACCACCACCCGGTCGAAATTGCGCAGGGTTGCCAACCGGTGCGCGATCGCAATCACGGTGCGGCCGCGCATCAGGCGCGACAACGCCTCGCGGATCGCCTCCTCCGCCTCGCTGTCGAGCGCTGCGGTCGCCTCGTCGAGCAGCAGGATCGGCGCGTCCTTCAGGAAGGCGCGCGCGATTGCGATGCGCTGACGCTGGCCACCGGAGAGTTTCACGCCGCGGTCCCCGACCATGGTGTCGAGCCCCTCGGGCATACTCTCGACGAAATCGCAGCGCGCCGCGATCGCCGCGCGCAACACCTCGTCGTCGGTCGCGTTGGGCCGGCCGTAACGGATGTTCTCGCGGACCGAGCGATGAAACAACGAAATGTCCTGCGGCACCACGGAGATTGCCTCACGCAAGCTCTGCTGCGTCACCCGCGCGATGTCCTGGCCATCGACGGTGACGCTGCCGTCATCGACGTCATAGAACCGCTGCAACAGCGTAAACAGCGTCGATTTTCCGCCGCCGGACTGCCCGACCAGGCCGACGCGCTGACCGGGCTGCAGCCGCAGGCTGAAGCGCTCGAAGATCTTCGAAGCTCCGGGATAGCCGAATGTCACGTTGTTGAAGGCAATCGCGGCGCCGCGCTTGACCAGCGGCTCGGCTTCGGGGTGGTCACGCAATTCGTGCGGAACCAGGAGCGTTGCGATCGCCTCCGTCAGCCGCGCAACATGCTGGGTGACGTCGACCAGCGCGACCGCAAGATCGCGGGTGGCGTTGAGGATCGAGAGCCCGAGCGTGCAGACCAGCACGACCTCGCCAGTCGTCGCTTCGCCCTTCTGCCAGAGCGTGATGGCCCAGGCGAGCAGCGCGAGCGTCAGGACGACGGTGACCGCGGCGTGGGTCAGGCGCAGCTTTTCCAGGTAACGAAGACTGCGGCCGCGCGCCGTCAGTTCCCGGTTCACGGTGGCGTCGAAGCGCTGATGCTCGTGGGTGATGCCGCAGAATGCCCGCACCAGTGGCATGTTGCTGATGACGTCGATCATCTCGCCGTCGACGACGGCGGCCTTGTCGGCGAAATCGTCATGCAGCGGCTTGCCGGCTGCGGCAAGGTGGAACATCGCGATTACCATGCCACCGGCGATTACGATCAAACCCGCCGCCATATAAAGACTCACGGTTCCAATCAGTAGGATTGCCGCAATTGTGGCAATGCACGGCGGCAGGACATTCCAAACAAACATGTTCTCCACGGTGAACACGGCGTTGGAGGTGGCGGTGATACGACTGGTAAGCATGCCCGGCATGCGATCCGAGAAGTAGCTCGGCGCGTGACCGGTCAGATGCCGGAAGATGTCGCGACGCAGATCCCCGGTCACGCCGACAAAGGTGAAACTCGCTGTCCAACTTGCAATACG
The DNA here is from genome assembly GCF_059803455.1 of Bradyrhizobium sp. UFLA05-108. Classification (NCBI taxonomy): domain Bacteria; kingdom Pseudomonadati; phylum Pseudomonadota; class Alphaproteobacteria; order Hyphomicrobiales; family Nitrobacteraceae; genus Bradyrhizobium; species Bradyrhizobium sp. UFLA05-108. The sequence continues at coordinate 174,242 of NZ_JBANAZ010000004.1, forward strand.
CCACAGGAAGTTATCGGCAGTGATCAGCGACATGAGGAAAGCGAATGACAGCCATACGCTTCCGCCATGAGAAGCGCCGGCAGACAGGCTGTCGACCAGCGATTTGACGCCATATTGCGTTCCCACGGAGCAGGCGACAGCCGCGACCACAGCGGTCAGGATCACCAGATGCGACGCCAGCCGCCGGCGAAGATAGCGCAAAACAAAGGCAAACGGCCGCCTCGCGTAACCCGATAGTTGATCCATATGGCTGCCACCCCGTCATCTAAGCAATTGTCAGTCGTGCCTCGCGCGGCACTGGCTGAGTGAACATCGACCGGTTCGTTCCGGTTCCCTTGCAATGCGATCACGACATGACGATGCGGACGATCTGAGAAACAGTCGTGACATCATCAAGACCAGATTGCGGACGAGTCACGCCGCATTGCGGACGTGTCCAATAAGTAACCTTTGAAGTGTGGAACTTCGCAGATGCGGGAACGTTCCCATGGCTGGCATGCCGGTGCCGAAGTGAGCTGGGGTTCAACTTTCATGATCGCGACAAGGAGGATGGTGAGATGCGCATCGCGCAGGTAGCTCCGTTGACGGAGGCTGTTCCACCCAAGCTTTATGGCGGCACCGAACGGGTGGTGCATTGGTTGACGGAGGAACTGGTGGCGCTGGGACACGATGTAACCCTGTTCGCCAGCGGCGACTCGCATACCTCGGCCAAGCTCGACGCGACATGGCCCAAGGCGCTGCGCCTGGACGGCTCGGTGCGCGATCCCAACGCGCTGCACATGGTGATGCTGGAGCGGGTGCGGCAGAAATGCGACGAGGAGGAGTTCGACTTTCTCCACTTTCACCTCGATTACTATCCCTGGTCGCTATTCTATCGCCAGCCGACGCCATTCCTGACGACGCTGCACGGCCGGCTCGACCTGCCCGAGCATCAGCCGGTGTTCAATACGTTCTCTGAAATCCCGGTCATCTCGATCTCGAACGCGCAGCGGCGGCCGGTGCCGCAGGCCAATTGGGTGCGCACAATTCATCATGGCCTGCCGGAAAATCTGCTGACGCCGGCGCCTGCGAAGCAGGATTATCTCGCGGTGCTCGGCCGCATCGCGCCGGAAAAGGGCGTCGATCGGGCCATCAACATCGCGACGCGCTGCGGCATCCCGCTGAAGATCGCGGCCAAGGTCGATCGCGCCGACCAGGATTATTACGACGAGCTGATCCGACCGCTGATCGAGAACAATCCGCTGGTCGAATTCATCGGCGAGATCAGCGACCACGAGAAATCGGAGTTTTTGAGCGGCGCGCTCAGTCTTCTGCTGCCGATCGACTGGCCCGAGCCGTTCGGACTGGTGATGATCGAAGCCATGGCCTGCGGCACGCCGGTGATCGCCTTCAATCGCGGCTCGGCGCCGGAGATCATCGACGAGGGCCTGACCGGCTTCGTCGTCGAGGACGAGATCAGCGCGGTCGCGGCCGTCGGTCGCCTGCCGCAACTGAGCCGCAGCGCAATCCGCAAGCAGTTCGAAACGCGCTTCACCGCAAGGCGTATGGCGCTCGACTATCTCGCCGCCTACCGCGGCCTGATGGAGGCGACCGCGCCGAGGATCAAGCTGGTGAGCAGCGCGGAGTAGCGCCGCGCTTCCACGTTCTCCGCTGTCACTCCCCGCGAAAGCGGGGAATCCAGTATGCGGCCGCCTCCCCATATTCCTCGCTGTCTCTGGAATACTGGATCGCCCGCCCCAGTGCGCAATTGCGCACAAGGCGGGCGATGACACCGAGATCGGCGATAACAGAGAACGTGTGGCGCGTGCCGCCTACGTCACCACCACGCGCTTTGGCTCGACAATCTCGAACATGCGCGGAAATTCGTCCATCAGGGCCATCGGCTCGGCGAGGCGAAGCGCGTTGCCCGACAGCTTGATCTTGCCGGCGGCAACTGCCTCCGGAAATGTCGTGAGCTTGGCAATCACCTCGTCGAGCGTGGAACGGGAGAGCGTGAAGCTGGCGTCGGCTTTTTCCGACTGCGTGTCTTCGGTGTAAGTGAGCGCGGAATTCTCGAGATTGAGCGCGAAGGTCTCGCCGGTGTCGGAAAAGCTCCAGTTCAGCACGATGTGCTTGCCCTCCGCTTTCGGCCCGTTGAGACGAATGCCGAGCACGTCCCAGAGCTGGGAAGTGCGAAGTGCGGCCAGCGTCTCGCGCGGCATCGGCGGGCGTGGCGGGGTCTTCGGCATGCCCTGGCGCAGCTCCTGCGCGCCGAACAGATAGGCGTTGCGCCAGGTCGCGCTTTCCGCGGCATAGCCGAGCTGCTCCAGCGTGTCGGCGAGTAGGCTACGTGCCGCCACATGATCCGGCTCGGCGAAGACGAGGTGGCTCAGCGCCTGCGCCACGAAGCGAAACTCACCCTTGTCGAAGTCCTTCCTGGCTCGTGCGAGGATCGCGTCCGCACCACCCATATACTCGACATACTTCCTGCCGGATTCGACCGGCGGCAGCGGATCGAGATTGACGGGGTTCGCATCGTACCAGCCGAGGTATTTCTGGTAGATCGCCTTCACATTGTGACGGATGTGGCCGTAATAACCGCGGCCGTGCCAGGCGCCTTCCAGACTTTGCGGCAGCTTGATCGTCTCGGCGATCTCGGCTGCGGTCAAGCCGTGATTCATCAGGCGGATGGTCTGGTCATGCGCGAACTTGTAGAGGTCGCGCTGCTGGCGGATCATGGTGTCGATGCGCTCGCGCCCCCACACCGGCCAGTGATGCTGGCCACACATCGCCTCCGCCTTGCCGCCCCACAGAGAAAGCGCCTCATTCAGGTATTTCGACCAGGCCAGCGCATCGCGCACGTCGGCGCCGCGGAACGGCAACAGATTGTGGAAGTTATGCGTGCAGTTCTCAGCTAAGTTCAAAACATTGTAGCGCGGGATGAAGAAGTGCATCTCGGCCGGTGCCTCGCTGTTCGGCGCCATCTGGAACTCGAATTCGACGCCGTCAATCACCCGCGTGTCGCCGGTCGCCATGATCAGGTCGGTCGGACGCAGCAGCGCCACTGAACCAGCCGCCATCGACTTGCCAAGACCGCAATCGACCTGCCCGCGCGGCCCCTTGGTGAGGAACGGCCCGAACTGATATTGCGCCCGGCGCAGCATCGCGGGGCCAGCGATGATGTTCTCGGAGACCGCGTGCTCCATGAACATGTTCGGCGCGATGATCGGCACGCGGCCCGTGGCGAGCGCGTCCTCCTCCAGAACGCCGCGCGCGCCGCCCCAGTGATCGGTATGGGTATGGGTGAAGATGACCGCTGCGACAGGCCGTAGGCCGCGATGCCTGAAATAGAGATCGAGCGCGGCGCGGGCGCCTTCGATCGAGGTCAGGGTATCGACCACGATGACGCCGCTGTCGCCTTCGATCAGCGTCATGTTGGCGATGTCGAGCCCGCGCACCTGATAGACGCCGGGCACCACCTCGAACAGGCCGTGGTGCATGTTGAGGCGCGACTGGCGCCACAGGCTCGGATTGACCGTCGGCGGCGCCGGCTCGGCCGACAGGAAGCTGTAGGGCTCGAAGCTCCAGACCGTCCGGCCTTGCGGGTTGGTGATCTTCGCATTCTCGATGGTGCCTAGAAAGCCGCGTGTAGCGTCTTCGAAATCCCGCGTGTCGGAAAACGGCAGCGCGCTCAGCATCGCCTCGTGCTGCGCGATGACGGGCGACGTTGCATCTTTCGGCTCGCTGCTCGCGATCTCGGTCATCGGGCCGGCTCCCTCCTGATTTGGTCGGGCGCCATCTAAGCGCATTCGCGCGCTGGTTCCAACAGCCCGCGACCGGCAATGCCGGTCGCTACGTCTGCGACGCCTGATCCTAGTGCATCCCGAGCACTCTCGGCAGGAACAGCGTCAGCTCGGGCCAGTAGGTCACGACGACCAGGAAGGCGAGCATCGTGAGCAGCCACGGCATGACGGCCACCGCGAGCTCGGTGATGCGCATTCGCGCGATCATCGACGCCACGTAGAGATTTAACCCGACAGGCGGGTGGCAAAGGCCGACCTCCATGTTGACGTCGATGACGATGCCGAAATGAACGAGATCGATGCCGAGCTTCTTCGCCGCCGGCGCGAGGATCGGCGCCATGATCAGGATGATCGAGTTCGGCTCCATGAAATTGCCGGCGAGCAGCAACAGCACGTTGACGACCAGGAGGAAGCCGACCCAGCCGAGATTCTGTGCCGCGATCCAATCGGCGAGCGTTGCCGGCAGGTTCTCGTTGGACAGCACGAAGGAGAACAGCACCGCATTGGTGACGATGTAGAGCAGCATCGCGCTGGTGTTGGCGGCACGGAGCAGCACGCGCGGCACGTCCTTCATCCCGATCGCCTTGTAGACGAAGACCGAGATGAAGAAGGAATAGACCGCCGCCATCGCGGCCGCCTCGGTCGCGGTGAACAGGCCGCTATAGATGCCGCCGATGATGATGACGACCAGCATCAATCCCCAGATGCTCTCACGGAAGGTGCGTACCGTCTCACCCCAGCTCGCCTTCGGGAGGCGCGGATAGTCGCGCTTGCGCGCAAGCCACCAGGTCACGATGCACAGCATCGTGGTCAGCATCATGCCGGGCAGCAGGCCGGCGACGAACAGCGCGCCGATCGAGGTGTTGGTCGAGACCGCGTAGACGATCTTCGGGATCGAGGGCAGCATCAGGATGCCGAGCGAGCCGGCGACCGTGATGATACCGGCGCCGAAGCGCATGGGATAGCCGTGGCGGACCATCTCGGGCAGCACGATGGCGCCGATCGCAGCCACCGTGGCGACGCTCGAGCCGCACACCAGCGCGAACATCGCGCAGGCGACGATGCCGGCAAGGCCGAGACCGCCATGCCAGTGGCCGATCAGCGAGGTCGCGAAATTGATCATGCGCCGCGCCACGCCGCCATGGGTCAAAAAGTTGCCGGCGAGGATGAAGAACGGGATCGCCATGATCTCAAAGCTCTCGATGCCGGTGAAGAGCTTCATCGAGACGGCCTCGATCGGCACCGCCGTCAACGTGAACAGGAACGTCATCACGGTGAGGCCGAGCGCGATCGAGACCGGGATGCCCGTCAGCATCAGCGCGATCAGCAGTGCAAACACGGTGGCGGCGCGCATCCAATGCGGAAGCACGATGACGCCGGACTTTTCGGCAAGGCACAGCGCGAAGATCAGGATCGGCGCCAGAATCAGGATCACGCCGAGCGGCGAGATTTTTCGCGAAGCCGCTTTCGTCGCAGCGCCGGCGGGCTGCGGATGCAGCGCCGGGGAGCCGTCGGCCTGCACGCCCTCGACATGGGTCTCGTCGTGATGCGGCAGCTCGCCGGTCCAGAAATAGAACCAAGCGACCTGGAGGAAGCGGAAGCACATCAGGCCGGAGCCGAGCGGGATCGCCAGATAGACGATCCACATCGGCGCTTCCAGGTCGTTCGACTGCTGTCCGGTGTGGAACATCTCGCCGACGAAGGAGGCGCCGAAGGCCGCGATCATGCCGGTGAAGATCGCGCCGCAGAGCAGCGCGAACAGGATCACGTGCTTGCGGGAATGTTCGGGCAGGCGGTTGACGAGCAGGTCGACGCCGACATGGATGCCGGTGCGCACGCCATAGGCTGCGCCAAACTTCGCCATCCAGATGAACATGTAGATGCAGAGCTCCTGCGCCCAGGACAGGTCGAGCTCTGAGAGGAAGGTGAACAGGCCCTGCGCCATGGCGTCGAGCCAGGTAAGCCCGTGCGCAGTCGCCCATCTGGCGAGAGCGATCGATTCGCCGGCACCGTAGCGATGCAGCACGGCAATGAAGATCAGGCCCGTTGCAGCCGCAATGAGCGTCGCGATCAGCCACTCTTCGAGATAATTGAGCGCACGATTGAGCACGCGAAGCAAATCAAGTCCCCCTATCAGACCGAAACGGCCGGGAGTGCGTTCACTCCCGACCGTTCTTGTTGTTGTTCTACGCCAGGCCGCGTCAGTTCATCTTGACGTCGAGTTCCTTGGCGACGAGATCGAGCACCTCCTGCCCGACCCGGCCCTTGGCCCATTTATATGTCGGCTGCATCGCCTCCTGCCACGCCTTGCGGTCGGCATCGGAGAGATAATGCAGCGTGGTCTTGCCCGACTTCTTGATCTCGGCGAGCGCGTCCTCGTTCTCCTGGCGCGCGATCGAGTTGGTGTAGTCGGTGGCCTCCGCCATCGCCTTCTCGAGCTGGGTGCGGATGTCCGGCGGCAGGCCGGACCAGAATTTCGAATTGACGATCACTGCGTATTGCAGATGCGCGTGATAGGACACAGTGATGTCCTTCTGCACCTCGTAGAACTTCTGCGTCAGGTAGTTCGAGGCCGTGTTCTCGCAGCCGTCGACAACGCCGGTCTGCAAGGCCTGATAGACTTCGGAGAACGCCATGATCTGCGGGATCGAGCCGACGAGACGGAAATACTGGTCGGCGATTTTGGAGCCGGAGATGCGGAACTTCAGCCCCTGGAAGTCGGCGGGCTTCATCAGCGGACGGCTTGAGGACACCATGTGGAAGCCGTTGTCCCAATAGGCCAGACCAGTGATGCCTTTTGCCTCCAGTTTCTGGAACAGCCACTTGCCAACGGTGCCCTTCATGGCGGCGGCGTAGGTCTCGTCGTCCTTGAACAGCCAGGGAAGGTCGAGCGCCTCGAACTCCTTCACCCCGAGCGGCGCGAATTTCGCGGTCGAGGGCGCGAGCATCTGCACCGAACCGAGCTGGAGCGCCTCGATTTCCTCCTTGTCCTTGTAGAGCGAGGAGTTCGGATAGACCTCGATCTTGACCTTGCCGTCGGTGTATTTCTCGGCGAGCTCCTTGAACTTGAGCGCGCCCTTGCCCTTGGGCGTATCGTTGGCGACGACGTGGCTGAACTTGATGACGATCGGGCTCTGGGCCTGCACCGCAGCAGGGGCCAATATGAACGTCGAGACGAGCGCAGCCGTGGCGGCCGCAAGCAGCAGTTTGCGCATTAGGTACCTCCCAACAACCTTTAGGACCGGTTCTTTTTGGTTTTTCCAGTCCCTTTAGTGGCAGCAAACCACCAGGCGAACAACTAGACCTAAGCCCAATTTGCCGCAGCCAAATCACCTTGACGGCTTTTGTATACGCAAGTTTGCGCCCGCTCCAGCCCCGACGGGCGAGCGCTTATGTCGCATCGGCGAACGAAGTTAACCCTTGCGCTGGGCGACCATGAACAGCCGCCGGAACGGAAACAGCGTCTGCCCCGCCGCATTCTTCGGGTAGGCCTTCGCGACGCGCGTTCCATAGTCGGCCTCGAAGGCTGCCTTCTCTTCGCCCTGCAGGACGTCGAGATAGCGCGTCAGCCAGGTGCCCTTGGTCCATTCCTTGACGGGATTTTCGCCTTCCAGGACCTGGAGATATTCGGTCTCCCAGATGTCGATATTGGCCGACATCGGAGCGAGAAGATCGTGATAGAAGGCCGGTCCCTCGACCGGCGGCGGGGTGACGAGATGCTCGACCTTGGCCCGCCACGGACCGTTCAGCGCGGTCTCGCCGATCAGCACATGCGAGGGCGCGGTGAAGTTGCGCGGCATCTGCACCGCAAGCATGCCGCCGGGGGTGACCTTCTGCATCAGCGAAGGAAAGAGTGCCGCATGATTGGGCAGCCAGTGCAATGCGGCATTGGAATAGATCAGGTCGTATTGCTTCGGCGGGCGCCAATGGCCGAGATCCTCATGTGACCATTCCACCTCCGGCGCCGCCATGCGGCCGGCGGCGACCATCTCGGCCGAACCCTCGACGCCGGTGACGGCAGCATTCGGCCAGCGCTCCTTGATCAGTTTCGTGACGTTGCCGGCACCGGCACCGAGATCGGCAATATCAGAGACGGCAAAATCCGGGATGCGCATCAAGAGATCGACCGCCGGCCTCAAGCGGTGGCCGGAGAATTTCAGATATTGCTGCGGATCCCACACCATCTTCGCGAACCTGTTTTTCGTGTTTCCTTCGCCTTGGCTCTTCGTTACCACTGCTCGTCCCGGTCGGGCAAATCGCTTCCGGGACAGGTTGGAAACGAACCGTAAGCACAACAAAAGCAAACAAGAGAGCGTATGACCATGGACCTCGGGCTCAAGTCGAAAACCGCAGTCGTCACCGGGGCGAGCATCGGCATCGGCCGCGCCATTGCCAAGGGCCTTGCCACTGAGGGCGTGCGCGTGGTGGCGGCGGCGCGGCGCAAGGACCTGCTCGACCAGCTCGTGCAGGAGACAGGCGCGGGACTGGTCACGCCGTTCGAGCAGGATGTGATGGCCAAGGACGCCGCCGAACGGCTCGCCGCCTTCGCGCTCAGGGAGCTCGGCCATGTCGACATCCTCGTCAACAATGCCGGCGGCAGCCGTCCGCTGCCGGTCGATGCGCCCGACAGCAAATGGGACGAAGCGATCGCGCTGAATTTCACCAGCTACCGCCGCATCGCGCATGCGCTATTGCCGCAGATGATGGAGCGCAACTGGGGCCGCATCATCAACATCACCGGCAAGTCCGAACCGGAAGGGCTGAACGCCGCCTTCGCCGCCAAGGCCGCCGTGCATGCCTGGGCCAAGGGCCTGTCGCGCGAGATCGGCAAGCACGGCATCACCATCAACTGCATCCCGCCCGGCCGCATCATGAGCGAGCAGATCCGCCGCAACTATCCGGCTGATTATCGCGAGCGCTTTGCGGAGGAGGAGATCCCGGTCGGCTATTGGGGCGAGCCGGAGGACCTCGCGGCGCTCGCGGTGTTTCTCGCATCACCCGTGGCGCGGTACATCACGGGCACGGTGATCCCGGTGGATGGGGGGCTGCGGAGGTATCAGTTCTGATCTGATCGCCGAGAGCGCACCCGCCGCCGCGGCGGCGGTGCGACCTCCGGTAAAAAACCGAAAAACAACCCCATGCAAAGTAGAAACGCGGTGGCCGGATGACGCGTTGCCCCTCCGCGCTACATTTGACACGTCGAGCAAATCACCAGCAATCTGCGATCATCGCACCATTCCGGAGCGAGCAGCTCCACGATCAACCCGGAAGCTTCCCTCACCCCGCCCGCAAGATCTCCGCGATCGCGGCACCCGCCGCGATCGTGCCAAGCTTGCCACCGACGTCGCGCGTCGCCTTCCCCTGCTCAATCGCTTTTTCTACCGCCGCCTCGATCGCGTTGGCGGCCTCCTCACAGCGAGCCGCACCGCTCCTCTCGCCGTGCCAGGCCAGCAGCAGTGCGGTCGACAGGATCAGCGACACCGGATTGGCGATATCCTTTCCTGCGATATCGGGCGCTGAGCCGTGCGCGGCCTGCGCCATGGCATGGCGGTCGCCGACATTGAGGGAGCCGCCGAGGCCGAGGCTGCCGGACAACTCCGCGGTGAGATCGGACAGGATATCGCCGAACATGTTGGTGGCGACGATCACATCGAAGCTGCCGGGGTTGCGCACGACATGCGCCATCATGGCGTCGACCAGGACGTCGTCGACCTCGAGGCCAGGATAGTCCCTCGCCGCCTCGCGGCAGATGTTCAGAAACATGCCATCGCCGATCTTGAGCACATTGGCCTTGTGCACGATGGTGAGATGCTTGCGCCGCTTCATCGCGAGCCGGCAAGCAGCGTGCGCGATGCGCTTGCAGCACAACCGCGTGATCCGGCGGAGCGAGATCACGACATCTGATGTGACCAGCAGTTCGCCATTGCCCTCTTCCATGTTGCGGTCGGCATAAAAGCCTTCGGTGTTCTCGCGCACAACGACGAGATCGAAATCGCCGAGCCTGCCGGGCCGCCCCTGATAGGTGCGCGCGGGGCGAATGTTGGCGAACAGATCGAGGTTCTTGCGGAAGTAACGCGACGGATTGATCTCACCGCGCGCCTCGTCCTTGAAATCGAAGGTCGCGGTCGGCCCGAGAATCAAGCCATCCGCAACTCGCACCACGTCCAGGAGCTCGGGCCGCACCGTCGTGCCGAACTGCGCAAGGCTGGCGTGGCCGATGGCATGCTCCTCGAGCCTGAGATTGAGCTGGAAGCGTTCGGACGCCACCCGCAGCACGCCCGTGGTCGCGGCCGTGATCTCCGGCCCGATGCCGTCACCCGGCAGAACCACAATTTGCATCGGTCATTCCTCTCAAGCCAGCTCGGTCCGATCATACGCCATGGCGCGCAATCATCGCCCGATCTTCGCGCATAGCCGTATGCAAGCATATGCCTGTGGCACGCAGCGCGGCCGTAGTACATGCCGGAAGCAACACTCAACCCACGCTTTGCGGAGACAGCGCAGGCAATGACAATCACGTTACCTGCGCTCACGAAGGAGCCCGAACGTCCCATCGCCGACGGCCTGCCGGCCGAACGCCGGCGCTGGGCGGTCGCCGCGATCTTCACAGCGCTTGCGATGGCCTCGCTCGATACCGCGATCGCCAATATCGCCCTGCCCGCCATCGCGGCCGATCTTCATGTCAGTCCCGAGCAGGTGGTCTGGGTGGTCAACGTCTACCAGATCGCGCTGGTCGCGACGCTGTTGCCACTGGGAGCGCTCGGCGAGATCGTCGGCCATCAGCGCATCTATCTCGGCGGGCTTCTCCTGTTCACGATCGCATCGCTGCTCTGTGCGGTGGCCTGGTCGCTGCCGAGCCTGCTGGTGGCGCGCACGCTGCAGGGCCTCGGCGCCAGCGGCATCATGAGCGTCAACACGGCTCTCGTGCGCTTCGTCTATCCCGGGCGGATGCAGGGCCGCGGCTTCGGCCACAACGCGCTGGTGGTCGCGACCGCCTTCACAATCGGGCCGTCGATCGCGTCCGCGATCCTCGCCCTCGGGCCGTGGCCCTGGCTGTTCGCGGTCAACATTCCCTTTGGCCTCGTCGCCATGGGCATCGGCTTTGCGATGCTGCCGAAGACGCCGCGCGCCGATCATGGCTTTGATTTCCTCGGCGCCGTGCTGGCGGCGATCTGCCTCGGCCTTTTCATCACCGGCATCGGCAGCGCGGCGCATAATCTCTCCCCTCGCCTCGTCGCGGTCGAGCTGGTCACGGCGCTCGTGATCGGCTTCATCCTGACGCGCCGGCATGCCGACCATCCCGCGCCGATGCTGCCGATCGACCTGTTCAGCCGTCCGATGTTCGCGCTGTCGGCCGCGACCGCGGTCTGCTCGTTCGCCGTGCAGGGCCTCGCCTTCGTCTCGCTGCCGTTCTATTTCGAGGACGTGCTGGGACGCTCCCAGGTCGAGACCGGCTTCTTCATGACGCCGTGGCCGCTGGTGGTCGGCATCATGGCGCCGATCGCGGGACGCCTCTCCGACCGCCACGCGGTCGGACTGTTGGGCGGCATCGGGCTCGTGCTGCTCGGCATCGGCATGGCGCTCTTGGCGACGCTTCCGGCCAATCCTTCCATCCTCAACATCATCTGGCGCATGGTGATCTGCGGCATGGGGTTCGGCTTCTTCCAGGCGCCGAACATGAAGGCGGTGATGTCAAGCGCACCGCCGCACAGAAGCGGCAGCGCGAGCGGCATTGTCGCCACCGCGCGCCTGACCGGACAGACGACCGGCGCGGCGCTCGCTGCGCTCTGCTTTGCGCTTGCGGGGCATGACGGCGCGACCGTCGCCCTGGCGCTCGGCGCCGGTTTCGCCGCGCTCGGCAGCGTGATGAGCTTCCTCAGGCTGGCGGTGAAATAGGCTGCGACGCGGACGCGACCGTTGCCGGGATCGGCATTTGCTCGTCCAAAGCAGCCAGGCGCGCATCGATGGCGTCGATGACCCGCCGCGAGAACGGCCCGAGATGCGCATAGGCCGCGATCATCGCGACCGCGACCCGGGCCGACGACGTGTCGCGCTTGGCGCAACTCAGGAAGGTTTTCCAGAGCGGGCCGTGCGCTTCGGGAATGGCTGACGTCACGCGATGCACGGTTTCCAGTGCACGTACCTTGTTGCGAATGTCGCCCTCGGGAAGCTCCGGCCGCTGCCGCGAGCGGTCGAGCAGCGTCATCAACCGGTCGATACGACTCGCATAGGCAGCCGGGTCATAGATCTTCTCCAGAACTTGCCTGTAGTCCGTCAGGATGTCGCGCAGCGGGCGAACCGGGTCGAAATTGATCCCGGCGGTGCACTGATCGCCACCGCTCATGGTCGATGCCGCCGAATCGTGGTTCGGCCGCAGCCGGCCTTCGCGGGCGAGACGTCGCGTCAGCTGCGTATTGGGCAAGGCAAAGAGCAGCCCGACCATGCAGACCGGAATGGCCGCGTCCTCGATGAACTCGATCATGGCCTCGGCCATCGAGACCTTCTCGCTGTCGAAGCCCACGATGAAGCCGGCGGTGACAAGCATCCCTGCCCCGTAGATCTTATGAATGCTCTCGGCGATATTGCGCCGCGTGTTCTGCTTCTTGCGCATCGCGACGAGGGTCGCCGGGTCTGGGCTTTCGATGCCGACGAAGATGCCGAAGAAATTGGCCTTGGCCATCATGTCCAGGAGTTCCGGATCATCGGCGAGGTTGACCGAGGCTTCGGTCGAGAATTCGAAGGGATAGTCGTGCGCGCGCTGCCATGCGGCGAGCTCGGGAAGGAACAGCTTGAGCGACTTCTTGTTGCCGATGAAATTGTCGTCGACGAAATCGAGATGGCCGCGGTAGCCCATCCGGTACAGCGTCTCGAGCTCGGTGAACATCTGCTGTGTCGTCTTGGTGCGCGGGACGCGTCCGTAGAGCTCGATGATGTCGCAGAACTCGCAGGTGAAAGGGCAACCGCGCGAATACTGCACGCCGAGATAGAGGTAGTCCTCGAATTTCAGGAGGTCGAAACGCGGCACGGGCGTCCTGGTCACGTCGGCCTGGAATTTCGGCGCGGTGAAGACGCCCGATCGCGCGCCGCTCTCCCAGGCGGCGACGAACTCGCCGATAACGCTCTCGGCCTCGCCCAGCACCTGAAAGTCGGCTCGCGCGTAGAGATGGGGGCTCGATGTCGGATCGGGGCCGCCGACGACGACGGGCTTCGTTTTCGCGCGGCAAAGCTCGATCAGCCGCAGCGTATCGGTTTGTTGCGGCAACATCCCGCCGGTGAAGACGACGTCCGCCCAGTCGAGATCGTCATCGCCAAGCGGCGTGGTGTTGCAGTCGATGAGACGTATCGTCCAACTCTCGGGTAACATCGCCGCGACGGTGATCAGCCCCAGGGGAGCTGCGGGTCGCCGGACGCCCATCAATTTGCAGGACTCGCCAAAACTCCAGAACGACTCCGCGGTGAACAGCGGATAGAGCATGAGCACGTTGCAAGGCCGCGGCACGTTCATGGACCCCCCTAAGGCTTTGTGCGGAGTGTATCAAAACACGCCCGTCTTGCACCCCTACAAGCGGAACTAACTCTCACTTTCTGTTCCAGTGAGAGTCAAACGCTGGAATTGTCATCAGCCGGGCGTCGTGACAGGCCGCTTTGCCGACGTTTCGGGACGAAGCGAACGACTCACCGGCGCCGGCATCCTCGGGGAACTCATCCGCGACCAAAGTCTATTCCGCCGGCGCTCGTTCAGGGGGAACCGAGCGGCGGCAATAGGCTTTTCCTGAGGGTATCCTCACGCGCAGGAGGTGTGTCATGAGCAAGTGGCAAGAGCGCGAAACGGTCCCCGATCTCTACAACCTGTTTCTCGCCGCCGTATTGTTCTTATCGCCGTGGCTGTTCAGGCTCACCAACGAGCAAGGCAAGGTTGACCTCTGGGTCACGGGCATCATCATCGGTTTGGTCTCGCTGGCGGCCGTCATCACCTATCGGGATTGGGAGGAATGGCTCAACGTCCTCATGGGAGCCTGGCTCATCGTTTCGCCCTGGCTCCTCGGATTCCCGCATACGCGGGCCATGCACATCAGCATCGGAATAGGTGTGGTCGTCGTGCTTCTGGCCCTGCTCGATCTCTTCCTCCACTACGAGAAGAGGCACCCGGAGGAATTTGCTTCGCCCGGCGGACAGGAAGGACCTCACCAATAGAGTGCGACGCAGCGCGACACGGCCCGGGACGTCATGAGTTGTACGCGCATTTCCAGTGCGCATCCCGCATAGCCGTTCGCGTGGCCGCAACACCGCGCAAGCGGCAATCTTCCTGCCGACCAGCAAAATTCTTCGGCCCAACCCCAGATTGTTGATTTGAAACGGTTCCGTTTGCCGGACAAATTGCGCGCCTTGGGCCTCATCGGTGGATGGGCCAATCAGGGGACTGCGATGGCAAACCTTACGATCAACGGAAAATCAATCACTGTCGACGTCGAGCCGGATACGCCGCTGCTCTGGGCGATCCGCGAGAACGTCGGCCTGACCGGCACCAAATATGGCTGCGGCATCGCGCAATGCGGCGCCTGCACCGTTCACATCGACGGAGTCGCGATCCGCTCCTGCGGCGTCGCGGTCAGCGAGGCCATGGGCAAGCAGATCACCACGATCGAGGGGCTGGCGAGCGGCGGCACGCTGCACAAGGTGCAGCAGGCGTGGATTGCCCATGACGTACCGCAATGCGGCTATTGCCAGAGCGGCATGATCATGGCGGTCGCGGCGCTGCTCAAGGAGAAGCCGAAGCCGACCGACGTCGATATCGACGAGGCCATCACCAATATCTGCCGCTGCGGCACTTTCCAGCAGGTGCGCGAAGCGATCCACACGATCGTGAACGCTTGAGGAGGCGGCCATGAACGAGCACGTTTCACCCGCGATGAATCGCCGTGCCTTCGTCATCGGCACCGCCGCGATCGGCACCGGCCTCGCACTCGGCCTCGACATTCCCTTCGGCGGTCCTGCCGTGGTCCGCGCCGCCGACGGCTCGCCCGAAGTGAACGCCTGGGTCGTGGTGCGGCCCGACGACACCGTGGTGATCCGCATCGCCCGCTCAGAGATGGGCCAGGGCTCGCTGACCGGCCTTGCGCAGCTCGTGGCCGAGGAACTGGAATGCGACTGGTCGAAGGTCACGACCGAATATCCAACACCCGGCCAGAGTGTCGCCCGCAAGCGCGCCTGGGGCGATTTCTCGACCGGTGGCAGCCGCGGCATCCGCAGCTCGCAGGACTACGTGCGCAAGGGGGGCGCCACGGCGCGCGTGATGCTGATCCAGGCCGCGGCCAATGAGTGGAAAGTGCCGGCGTCCGAATGCACCGTCAGCAAGAGCGTCATCACCCACACGCCGTCGGGCCGGACCACTACCTACGGCAAGGTCGCCGAAGCCGCGGCGAAGCTGACGCCGCCGACCGAGGTCAAGCTGAAAGATCCAAAGGACTGGACAATCGCAGGCAAAGGCTTGCAGCGGCTCGACACCGCCGACAAGACCACCGGCACGATGACTTACGGCATCGACGTCAAGCTACCGGGCATGCTGAATGCCGCGATCAAGGACTGTCCGGTGTTCGGCGGCAAGGTGAAGAGCTTTGACGAAGCCAAGATCGCCGGCATGAAAGGCGTCAAGAAGGTCGTCAAGGTCAGCGACAGTGCGGTCGCGGTCGTTGCCGATACCTGGTGGCACGCCAAGACTGCCCTGGAAGCGCTGCCGATCGTATGGGACGAGGGCGACAACGCAAAGGTCTCCAGCGAGTCGATCGCGAAGTGGCTGGCCGAGGGCCTCGACAACGAGCAGCCGGCCTATGTCGGCAACAAGAACGGCGACGCCAAGACGGCGATTGCAGGCGCCGCCAAGAAGGTCGAGGCCATCTACAACTATCCCTACCAGAACCACGCCACCATGGAGCCGATGAACGCCACTGCGCTCTACACGGCGGACAAATGCGAGGTCTGGTGCGGCACGCAGAACGGCGAGGCCGCCTTCGCGGCGGTGCTGGAGGCCTCTGGCCTGCCGGCAGAGAAGTGCGACGTGCACAAGCTGATGCTTGGCGGCGGCTTCGGCCGGCGCGGCCAGACCGACTATGTCCGCCAGGCGGTCGCGATCGCGAAGCAGATGCCGGGCACGCCGGTCAAGCTGTTGTGGTCGCGCGAAGAGGACATGGCGCACGGCAGGTATCATCCGATCACCCAGTGCAAGATGACCGGCGCGTTCGATGCCGACAACAATCTGGTCGCGCTGCACTACCGCCTCTCCGGGCAGTCGATCCTGTTCTCGCTCCGACCCGAGGCGCTGCAGAACGGCATGGATCCGGCCGCGTTCCAAGGCGTCGCCCAATCAGGCGAAGCCGCGTTCGGCTATTCGGTGCCGAACCTCCTGATCGAGCATGCGATGCGCAATCCGCACGTCCCACCCGGCTTCTGGCGCGGCGTCAACGTCAATCACAACGCGATCTACATGGAATGCTTCATGGACGAGTTGGCCCACGCCGCAGGCCAGGACCCGCTCGAATTCCGCCGCAAGCTGATGGGCAATCATCCCAAGCATCTGGCGGTGCTCAATGCCGTGGCGGAGAAGATCGGCTGGAGCAAGCCGGCTCCGCAGGGAGTCTATCGCGGCATCGCGCAGATCATGGGCTACGGCAGCTATGTTGCCGGCGCCGCCGAAATCTCGGTGACCGATGGCAGCAAGATCAAGGTGCATCGCATCGTCGCCTCCACCGATCCCGGATACATCGTCAATCCGGCACAGGTGGAACGCCAGATCGCGGGCTCCTTCGTCTTTGGCCTGAGCGCGCTGTTCTATGGCGGCTGCACCGTCAAGGACGGCCGCATCGAGCAAACCAACTTCGACACCTACAACTCGATGCGCATCAACGAGATGCCGAAGGTGGAAGCGGCAATGGTGCCGAGCGGCGGGTTCTGGGGCGGCGTCGGCGAGCCGACCATCGGGGTCGCGGCACCCGCGGTGCTCAACGCCTATTTCGCGGCGACGGGAAAACGCATCCGCTCGGCGCCGCTGCGCGACCAGAACATCACCTTCGCTTGAGAAGGCGCGGCTGTGGCGGCCCAAGGGCCGCCGCAGCATTTTCCGGATGACGCGCATGACGACCTACCCGGTGACACGGCGGAAAGCCGTCTTCGGCATCGCGGCCGCATCGCTGGCCCTGCCGGGGATTGCGCGCGCGCAAGGCATGGCGCGCCTCGTCGTGATCGGCGGCGGCTTCGGCGGGGCCGCCTGTGCCCGCGCGCTGAAGCGGAGCGAAACTGATTTGCAGGTCACACTGGTCGAGCCGAACAGCACCTTCACGGCCTGCCCGTTCAGCAACGCGGTGATCGCAGGCCTGCGCGAGATCGAGGCGCAGCAGTTCGGCTATGAGAAGATCGCCGCTGATGGTGTAACTGTCATCGCGCAAGCCGCGACCGCGGTCGATCCGCAAGCGCGGCGCGTTACGCTGGGCGATGGCTCATCCCTTCCCTATGACCGTCTCGTGCTTTCGCCCGGTGTCGACTTCCATTTCGCGGCCCTGCCCGGCTATGACGAAGCCGCAAGCCAAAAGATGCCGCACGCCTGGAAGGCCGGCGAGCAAACCATGCTGCTGCGCAGGCAATTGGAGGCGATGGAGGATGGCGGACTCGTCGCAATCGCGGTGCCCGCCAATCCCTCGCGCTGCCCGCCTGCTCCTTACGAGCGCGCCAGCCTGATCGCGCATTATCTCAAGACGCGGAAGCCCCGCTCGAAAGTCTTGATCCTGGACGCCAAGGACAATTTCACGCAACAGAAGCTATTCGAGAAGGCATGGGTGGAGCTTTACGGCGGCATGATCGAGCGCGTATCGCTGTCGCAGGGCGGCCGCGTCACCTCCGTCGATCCAGCGAGCAACACTGTCATCACCGAATTCGGCAATTACACCCCGCAAGTCGCCAACGTCATTCCGCCGCAGCGCGCCGGGCGCATCGCGGCGATTGCCGGGGTAGCGGATACGACCGGCTGGTGCCCGATCGATCCCATGACGTTCGAATCCAGGCTCCTGCCGAACGTCCATGTCATCGGCGATGCCTGCCTCGGCGGCGGCATTCCGAAATCGGCCTCAGCCGCGAGCGCGCAAGGACGGAGCTGCGCGAAGGCGATCATCGATCTCTTGGCTGGCCGAGCGCCACAGACACCGCGGCTGACCGGCGTCTGCTACAACACTGTCGCGCCCGCTTACGGCTTTTCGCTCGCCGGCAACTATCAGCCGAAGGGTGACATCTTTGCAGAAGTCGAGGGCGGCGCCACCAGCCCCCTCGACGCACCGCCCGAACGACGCGCCCGCGAGGCTGCGGACGCCGAGCGCTGGTTTCAATCCATCACGGCGGCGACCTTTGGCTAGAGCGATGCTCCATATCGCCGCGCTGATCGTGGCAAGCTTTGCGCTTTCCGCCGGCGCGAAGGCGCAGGCGCCGGTGTCCTATACCATCGTTGGCGACGGCATTCCGGAGTCGCTCACTGGTTCGCCCGGCGATGCGGCGCGCGGGCGCGCCTTGGTGCTCGATCGCAGCACGACCTGCATCCTCTGCCATTCCGGGCCGTTTCCGGAAACCCGGTTCCAGGGCGATCTGGCGCCTGATCTTGCAGGCGCGGGGAACCGCTGGTCGACAAGTCAGTTGCGGCTGCGATTGGTGGACGCATCGCAGTTCAACCGAAAGACCATCATGCCGTCCTACTATCGCACTGACGGGCTCGTTCGCGTCGGCCGCAATCTTGGCGGCAAGCCGATCCTGAATCCGGGCCAGATCGAGGACATCGTGGCCTATCTTGCAACGCTTCGGGACTAGGACAGGGAATGCCAAGCACACGTCGGCAATTATTGCACCTCACGGTCGCCGCCGCGACGATCCCCATCGTCACGGTCCGCCGGCTCGAGGCGACACCTGCGATGCTCAGCACGGCGATCCGCAACGTCGTTGGCGAAGCACAACTGCGCAGCGGCAAGATCAGGCTCGACATTCCGCCGCTGGTCGAGAACGGCAACACCGTGCCGATGACGGTCAGCGTGGCAAGCCCGATGACGGCAACCGACTACGTCAAGAGCATCCACGTCTTCAACGAGAAGAACCCGCAGCCAAACGTCGGCAATTTCCATCTCGGCCCATGGGCCGGGCGCGCGCAGGTCTCGACCCGGATCCGGCTCGCCGACAGCCAGAAGGTGGTCGCGATCGCGCGCCTGTCCGACGATTCCTTCTGGCAAGTTGCGGCCGATGTCGTCGTGACGCTTGCCGCCTGCACCGAGGAGGTGAACTGATGGCCTCGGCCCTGATCAACGTTCCCCCGAAAGCCGGGCGCGGCGATGTGATCGAGATCAGGACGCTGACCTCGCACATCATGGAGACCGGTTTTCGCCGCACGGCGGCCGGCGACCTCGTGCCGCGAGACATCATCACGACCTTTACCTGCCGCTACAACGGCACCGAGATCTTTCGCGCCGACCTCTTCCCGGCGATCGCAGCAAACCCGTATCTGTCGTTCTTCACGGTCGCCAGGGAGAGCGGCAGGTTCGAGTTCGAATGGATCGGCGACAACGGCTTTGTATCGACCGCGTCGGCGTCGATCACGGTCGAATGAGTCTTGCACGCACGATAGTCGCTACGATGATGCTGCTCGTCGCCGCACCTGCGCTGCTCGCCGGCGAAATCCCGCAGGATGAGCGCCGCTCCGGCTATTCCTTCATGGGACCCGACACGCGCGCGATGCAGGACGACGATACGTCCAATCCAGGCATGCTGTTCGTGATGGACGGCGAAACACTGTGGAAGACGAAAGGCGGCAGCGCCGGCAAGGCGTGCGCCGATTGCCATGGCGATGCGCGCGAGACGATGAAGGGCGTCGCCGCGCGCTATCCCGCCTTCGACAAGACGCTCGGTCGCCCCGTCACGCTCGGCCAGCGTATCAATCTCTGCCGCGCCAACCATCAACAGGCAACGTCGCTGCCTTACGAGAGCCGAGACCTGCTCGCGCTCGAAGCCTTCGTCGCGCACCAGTCGCGCGGGGTCGCGATCACGGCCGGCGACGATCCCGAGCTCCAACCGTTCGTAGACCAGGGCCGCGCGCTCTTCATGCAGCGACAGGGACAGCTCAACCTCGCATGCGCTAATTGTCATGACGACAACTACGACAAGCATCTGGCGGGCGCACCGGCCACGCAGGGGCAGCCGACCGGCTACCCGCTCTATCGCCTGGAATGGCAGACGCTGGGATCACTGGAGCGGCGTTTGCGAAGCTGCATGACCGGGGTCCGTGCCCAAGCCTATGACTACGGCGCGCCGGAGCTGGTCGCGCTCGAGCTCTATCTGATGGCGCGGGCGCGCGGCATGCCCATGGAGAGCCCGGCCGTGCGGCCTTGATCCGCAGAGGAATATTAGGACTAGGCAGGCGCGACGCGGACGCTAGTATCCCCTCCCAAGAAACGAGTCACAGGGAGGACAGACGTGGCTGACCATCGTATTTCGCGCCGCACGCTTTTGCAGGGGACCGCTGCGGCTGGCGCGCTCAGCCTGACCGGATTCCCGGCTCATGCCGAGGTCAATTGGAAGAAATATGCCGGGACCAAGCTGGAGGTGATGCTCATCAAGGGCCCGCGCGGTGACAACCTGCAAAAGAACATCAAGGAGTTTACCGATCTAACCGGCATCCAGGTGGAATCGGAGCAAATTCCCGAGCAGCAGCAGCGCCAGAAGGTCGTCATCGAGCTCACCTCGGGCAGGCCGAGCTTCGACGTCGTGCATCTCAGCTATCACGTGCAGAAGCGGCAGTTTGAAAAGGCCGGCTGGCTTGCCGACATCACGCCCTTCATGAAGGATCCGACGCTGACCGCGCCCGATCTCGTCGAGAGCGATTTCTCGGCCGCAGGCCTGCAATACGCCAAGAACGACAAGGGCCAGATGCTGTCGCTGCCCTGGTCGGTCGACTATTTCATCCTCTACTACAACAAGGAGTTGTTCCAGAAGAAGGGCGTCGCAGTGCCCAAGACGCTGGACGAGATGGTCGCGGCCGCCGAGAAGCTTACCGATGCCAAGGACGGCATCTACGGCTTCGTCGGGCGCGGCCTGCGCAACGCCAACATGACGTTGTGGACCAACTTCTTCCTCGACTATGGCGGCGAATTCCTCGACGCCAAGGGCAACATCCTGACTGACGGCCCCGAAGCCGTCGCGGCGACGAAGCTTTACCAGACGCTGCTGACGAAAGTCGCGCCGCCCGGCGTCGCCGGATTCAACTGGATGGAGTCGATGGCCTCGTTCACGCAAGGACGTTCGGCGATGTGGATCGACGGCGTCGGCTGGGCGCCGCCGCTGGAGGATCCCGCCGCCTCGCGCGTCGTCGGCAAGGTCGGCTACACCGTCGTGCCTGCCGGGCCGAAAGGACAGTACTCGGCGACTTACGGCGACGGCATCGGCATTCCGGCGGCGAGCAAGAACAAGGAAGCGGCCTATCTGCTCTGCCAGTGGGCGGTTTCGAAGGCGCAAGGCGCGCGGCTGTTGCAGGCCGGCGGTGGCGTGCCGTTCCGCAACTCGATCCTGAACGATGCCGAGGTGCAGAAGGGCGTCAAGATGCCGGCGGAGTGGCTGCAATCGGTGATCGATTCCGCCAAGATCAGCAAGCTCGGCCTGCCCGTGGTGATCCCGGTCGCCGAATTCCGTGATCTCGTCGGTGCCGCGATCACCGCGACCCTGGCCGGCGCCGATCCCGCGACCGAGCTGAAGAAGGCCCATGAACAGTACCGACCGATCCTGGAGCGTAGCGAGAAAGCGTGAGTGCGTTGACACAAACTAATCCGGCCGCGGCACAATCGGATGCCGCGCCGGAGAAGGAGTTGCGGCCACCGTCCTACTGGCCGTTCGTGGTGCCGGCGCTCGTCGTCGTGCTCGCCATCATCATCTTCCCGTGGCTGTTCACGATCTGGATGAGCCTGAACGAGTGGAAGGTCGGCTCGCCGACCACCTTCGTCGGGCCTTCAAATTATCTGCGGCTGACGAGCGATCCGCGCTTCCTCGAGTCGGTGGGCCACACCATCGTCTACACCGTGCTGTCGGTGGTGCTGCCGCTGGTCCTCGGCACGCTCTCGGCCGTGGTGTTTCACCAGAAATTCCCGGGGCGCGGCTTCCTGCGCGGCGTCTTCATCATGCCGATGATGGCAACGCCCGTGGCGATCGCGCTGGTCTGGACGATGATGTTTCATCCGCAGCTCGGCGTGCTGAATTACCTGTTGTCGCTGGTCGGCCTGCCGGCGCAGCTCTGGGTGTTTCATCCCGCAACCGTCATTCCCTCACTGGTGCTGGTCGAGACCTGGCAGTGGACGCCGCTGGTCATGCTGATCGTGCTCGGCGGTCTCGCCGCGATCCCGACCGAACCTTACGAAAGCGCGCAGATCGACGGCGCCAATCTCTGGCAGGTGTTCCGCTTCATCACCCTGCCGCTGATCATGCCGTTCCTGTTCATCGCCGGCATGATCCGGATGATCGACGCGGTGAAAAGCTTCGACATCATCTTCGCCATCACGCAGGGTGGACCGGGCTCGGCGTCGGAAACCATCAACCTCTACCTCTATAGCGTCGCCTTCACCTACTACGACCTCGGCTACGGTTCGGCGATCGCGGTGGTGTTCTTCCTGCTCATCGTCGCACTCGCTGCCCTGATGCTTTACATGCGCCAGCGCATGCTATGGACCGAAATCGCGAGGGGCGCATGACCCCACGTCAGATCCTTGGCCAAATCGGCCTCTGGTTTTCGGTCCTCGTCATCGTGTCGCCGGCGATCCTGTTCTTCCTGTGGATGGCCTCATTGTCGCTCAAGTTCGAGGTCGACAATGCCGCCTACCCGCCGGTGTTCATCCCCGAGCATATCGCCTGGAAGAACTATGTCGACGTGCTCGCCTCCAACCGCTTCCTGACTTATTTCTTCAACAGCCTGATCGTGACCGGCAGCGCGACCGCGCTGGCGCTGATCGTCGGCGTTCCCGCCGGCTACGGCATCGCGCGGATGGCCGCGCACAAATCCGCGATCGTGATCCTGATCGCCCGCATCACGCCCGGCCTGTCCTACCTGATCCCACTGTTTATCCTGTTCCAGTGGCTCGGATTGCTCGGCACGCTGGTGCCACAGATCATCATCCATCTCGTCGTGACGGTGCCGATCGTGATCTGGATCATGATCGGCTATTTCGAGACCACACCGATGGAATTGGAAGAGGCAGCGCTGATCGACGGCGCGACACGCTGGCAGGTGTTCAGCCACGTCGCTCTTCCGATCGCGAAACCCGGCATCGCCGTCGCCTTCATCCTGGCCGTGATCTTCTCCTGGAACAACTTCGTCTTTGGCATCGTGCTGGCTGGACGCGAGACGCGCACCCTGCCCGTCGCCGTCTACAACATGATCTCGTTCGACCAGTTGAGCTGGGGCCCGCTCGCCGCCGCAGCGCTGATCGTCACCTTCCCGGTGCTGCTGCTGACGGTGCTCGCGCAGCGGCAGATCGTCGCCGGACTCACTGCGGGAGCAGTGAAAGGCGGATAAGCACCTTTCATCGCCACCTGACCAAGCCGAACGAGCGATGAGGCGATCCGCCGCGCACGCAGCAATCATCCCGAGGAAGAAAAGATCCGGACCATGGGACCAAACACAGGCGACGCCGACCACGCCAAGCGCAGCCACGCGATGTCCTGCGCGTCGAAAGCCGCAGCCAGCCTGGCCCTCTGCGCGATCGTGTTGTCCGTGAGCGGCGGATCATCGACAGCGGACGAGGCGCTTCAAGGCCCCTGCGCGAGTCTTTCTGGACGAACGATCCCGGCTCGACTGATCGGGCTTCCCAGCGGGGACGCCACTGTCACGTCGGCCAGCTTCACGCCGGCGGCGGCGGCAAAGGCGGCCGCTCCCGCGACGCCGGACTTCTGCAAGGTGACGGGCACCATTGCGCCGATCGACCCGGCTGCACAACTGATCAACTTCCAGCTCAACCTGCCGGCCGCGTGGAATGGCAAGCTCTTGCAATATGGCGGCGGTGGTTACAACGGCACTCTGGTGAGCGGCCTTGCCCCCTTGCGCGATGCGGCCCCCGACGATGCGCTGCCGCTGACGCGCGGCTATGCCACGCTCGGCACCGATTCCGGGCATCAGGCCGCGAGCTTTGCGCCCGACCGCATCGGCCAGTTCGGCCTCAACGACGAGATGCTGACCAACTACGGCTATGCTTCCTACAAGAAGGTGCGCGATGTCGCCGTCGCGCTCATCGGCGCGCTCTATTCGAAACGCCCGGCCAGGATCTACTATTTTGGCGGTTCGGAGGGCGGCCGCGAGGGGCTCACGATGGCCCAGCGTTTTCCGGCCGATTATGACGGGATCGTCAGCGTAGTACCCGTTGTGCAGCTCTCGATGCTGTTCCAGTCCTACATCCCGAACAATCTGCCGCAATTCAGGGGTGGCTGGCTCAACCCGGCCAAGAGCGAGACGCTCGCGAAGTTCGTCGCGAATGCCTGTGACGAGCTCGACGGCTTGCGTGACGGCATCGTCAGCAACTATCTGGCCTGCCAGCCAAAGGTGAACGTGCGGGCGCTGCGTTGCCCGGAAGGGGCGGACGCCGGCGAGGCTGCCTGTCCGACGCGCAGATAGCAGCGGTTCAGACCGTGCACGCACCACATCCGTTCCCCTTTCCGATGGCGAACGGCGTCACGACCTATCCTCAATGGCTTTACGGCAACGAGATTACACCGGACCCACAGCGGATGACCATGACGCGCTGGGTCATGGGCACGGCGGCGCCGACGGAGCAGCTCGATGTCGCCACGGTGTCGCAGCACTGGCTGTACGGCAGCAATGCCGTACGCTTCTTCCTGACGCGCAACGACAAATTCGACGTGCGTACCTATCGTCCGGAAGACTTTCGGGCCCGCGTCGAGGAAGTGTCGAAGATCCTCGATTCCACCGATCCGGACTTGTCGGCCTTCTTCGCCCATGGCGGCAAGCTGATCCTGCGCGAGAACATGGCCGACCTCGCACAAAGCCCGCTCGCCGGGATCAACTATTTCCAGTCCGTCGTGGCGCGGCTTGGTGAGGCGACGGTCGAGGCTTCAGCACGGCTCTATGTCTCGCCCGGCTCGACCCACACGGGGCAAGGCACGAGCGTGCTGGACGGCTCCGCGATCCCGACCATGGTCGACCTGCTCGAACCGCTCGACCGCTGGGCGAGCGACGGCGTCGCGCCGGCTGACGCACTGGTCCAGACGTCGAAGGAGCCGGCGCCACCCTTCACGCTGAAAGCAGCCCGGCCGATGTGCCGCTATCCGAACTATCCGCACTATACCGGCGGCGAGAAGGCGGCGGCCGAAAGCTACATCTGCAAGGTATCGACGCCCTGACAAACGGGCGGGCGGCGATCGGCCGCGGGCGCCTTCTCGCTCTAGTCATACCGCCGCCGGCGCGCTCTACCTGGCGTTGACGCAAAGTTTGCACGGGCATATGCTACGATATGTAGCGCTACTTGATGTGACGCGCCGAACCACGAGAGACGTCAGATGTCACCTCGTCCCCTGATCCCGCGCCGAAAGCTGTTTGGCAATCCGACCTACGTCGGCGCCAAGTTATCGCCGGATGGCAAATTGCTGTCCTGGCTCGCCCCTGTCGACGGCGTTCTCAACATCTGGGTCTCGCCCGTCGATAGCATTGCGGCAGGACAGCCCGTGACGCGCACCAGGGGCAGACCGATCAACTGGCAGGATTGGAGCCCGGACGGCCGCTACATCATGTTTCTCAACGATGAGAACGGTGACGAGAATCTGCACCTGTTCGTCGTCGATCCCAACACTCTGGAGCTCAGGGATCTCACGCCCTTTGCCAATGTCCGCGCTTTGCCGACCTATTGGTCGCGCGTCGTCCCCGACAAGATCGCCATTGGTCTCAATGATCGCGACGTGCGATGGCACGATGTCTTCCTGCTCGACCTTGCAACCGGCGAGCGCACCCTAGTCTGGGAAAATCGCCAGGAGTTCGACCACGTGGGGCTCGACTGGCAGTTGAGGCCCCGCCACGGCCGCAGCAACGCGCCCGACGGAGGCACGCGGCTTTGGCGCCTCGATGACGGGAAACTCACGCATTGGCGCGACGTCCCGTTCGAGGCCTTTGCGAGTACGCGGCTCTGGACGTTCGATGCTGCCGGCGGCCACCTTCATATGAGCTCGAGCCTGGAGCGCGACAAATCGGCGCTGGTGCGGATCGACTGGGCGACGGGGGAAGAGCGCGTCCTGTTCAAGAGCGACAGCGCCGACGTAACCGGCGCCATCTTCAACGCCCGAACGTTCGAACCGGAAGCGGTTTGCATCGACCCCGGCCGGCAGGAATGGACGGCCTTGACACCGGCGGTGACGAGCGAACTCGACCTGATCCATGCGGAGCTTCCCAGGCATGCATTTCACCTCGAGAGCCAGAGCATTGACGGCCGTCGGTGGATCGTGGGCAGTCATGCACCGGAGCAGCCGGTCACCTATCATCTCCTTGACCGCGACAGGCAATATCTCACCGAGCTGTTCACCGCGCGGCCGGAGCTGAAGTCGTATCGGCTGGCGCCGATGCAGGCGGTGCAGGGCAAGTCGCGCGACGGCCTCACCCTGGTCTCTTACCTAACGCTGCCCGCGGATATCGACGGCGACCGCCCACCCCGGCCGCTGCCGATGGTCCTCGTCGTCCACGGCGGTCCCTGGGCTCGCGATATCTATGGCTATCGTCGCGATCACCAGTGGCTGGCCGATCGCGGTTACGCCGTGCTGTCGGTGAACTATCGCGGCTCGACGGGCTTCGGCAAGGCGTTCGTCGCAGCCAGCGAAAAAGAGCACGCCCGCAAGATGCACGACGATCTCATCGACATGGTCGATTGGGCGATCGCGGAGGGCATCGCGCAGAAGGACAAGGTCGCGATCTTCGGAATGTCCTACGGCGGATTGGCTTCGTTCGTCGGCGCGACCTTCACGCCGGAGGCGTTCTGCTGCTCCATTCCGGTCGTCGGCATTTCCAATCTCAAGACGCTGCTGGAATCGATGCCGCCCTACTGGGCCGGCTTCGCAGAATTCATGTATCGCAGCTACGGCGATCCGCGCACCGAGGAAGGCCGCAAGCTGCTTGCGGAGCGCTCGCCGATCAACAAGGTCGACAACATCAAGAAGCCGATGCTGATCTTCCATGGCGCCAATGACGTGCGATGCAAGGTGGCCGAAAGCGACACCATCGCCGCTGCCATGCAGGCCAAGAACATTCCGGTGACCTACATCGTCTATCCCGACGAGGGACACGGCTTCCAGAGACCCCCCAACCAGTTTTCCCACCTCGCCATCACCGAGGCCTTTCTCGCACGCCATCTCGGCGGCGCCTGCGAGCCGGTCGGGCAGGATTTCGAAGGATCAAGTCACGAGGTTCGCGCGGGGGCTGATATCCTCTCCGATCTGGGCGTGGCCTGAAGAAAAGCGGCCGGGCGACATGGCGCCACCCGGCCGCGATCATGCTGGCTAGTGCCTACTCCGCAGGCGCTGCCGACATCTCCGGATGTGAGGCGTAGTGTTCACTTGTACGCCGGCTGAGAGCATAAAATCCAGCCGCCACTACGGCATAGGAGAGCGCGACTGCCGGCGTGACGCCGAAGCCGCCGCCAACGCCGACGGCCTCGCCGTGCATGAAGCCGAAATAGGTCAGGACCGCACCGACGAATGCGAAGGCTGACGCCTTCTCGAAGTCGCGCTCGATGATGAAGACGCCGATCGCCCCCAGGATCAGGCCCGCGAGGATCGAGCCGCCACCCATTACCTCGAGGCCGTGATAGAAAACGCCCTGCTGCGGCAGCGCGGCGATTGCGGCGGCCTTGACGGCGTCCGCCTTGTCGCCGGCCATGCCGCCGACGGTCGCCGCCGCCGTCATGGTCGAGGCCAGCATCGTGTCGATCTGGAGTTTTGCCCAGGCGGCCAGATGCGGCGTCAGCGCCAGCACGATCGCAGGCGCATGCTTGACTGGCGTGGTCTGAAACGCCTGCGCACCGATGAGCATGCCGATATAGAGCAGGATCGGCGAGATCGCGACCACAGGCACCAGCGCCAGCAGCACCGAGATGATGCCGAACCACGACAGCACGACGACCATCACGCCGGTCGCGGCGGAATAGCCGATGCGCCCACCCATCGCCTTCCAGCCGGGATGACCGATATAGACCGCGTTGATGAAGGGATTGCCCATCAGGCAGCCGATCAGGCTGACGACGCCATCGGCAGTGAGCACACGCGTGGTCGGATATTCGTCTCCGGCGGCCTCCGCGCTCTCGACATTGTCCATGGCCTCGACGAGGTCATAGATGCCGAATGGAATCGCGGTGACGAGGATGACGCCGAGAAACTCGAAGCCGGAGAACACGTGACCCACGGCAGGAAGTGGCACCGAGAAGCCAAAATTGGCGAAGGCATCGCCGACGCCCTTCACACTCAATCCGCCGAGACCAAGCCCGAACAGGTTCGAGCCCCAGGCGATGACCATGCCGACTGCGATGGCGACGAGGCCTGCCGGAATGCCGCGCGGATATTTCACGCCGCCGAACCAGCTCACCAGGATGATGGCGAAGCAGACAAGACCAATCTGCGGCGTCATGTACATCTCGAGTGCCGGACGCATCGAGATGAAGGTGATGGAGACGCCGGCGAGCGTGCCGAGCAAAGCCGCGCGCGGCGTGATCCTGCGGATGAACGGCGCGATGAAGCCGCCGATCATCAGGATAAAGCTTTGGAAAAACACCCAGACCAGCCCCGCCGACCATCCCTTCAGCGGATCGCCCGTCCGAAGCGTGATCGGCAGCATGATCACGAAGGTGACGATGAACATGTGCGGCACGCTGACGCCCGAGGGCAGCGCGCAGACGTCGCGACGACCGCTCTTCTGCGCCAGGCGGTAGGCGAGGAACGCGTAGTAGAAGGTCGACAGGCACATCATCAGCCCGAGCGCGGGCAGGATGCGGCCGAAGACGAGGCTGTCCGGCATCTTCAGCACGAAGCGCAACAGGCCAGTGAGCACGAGCATGTTGACGAGGATGTTGGTGCCGAAGCCGAAAAACGCGTTCCAGTCGCCCGGTGTCCATAGTGCCGGCTTGAACTCGGACTTATCGATCTCAGACTTGCCGGCCGTCCCCGTCAATGTGCTCATGGTGATCCCCTAAATGGTCGAAGTCTTCAACGCCTCCAGTACTGCGGCAGAGTCAGCGACCCAGCCGAAGATTCCGCCCTGGGCCTTGATCATCTTCAGGCCCATCTCGTGAAACTCGGGGAAGTAGGACGCGCAGCCGTCCGAGATGACGACGCAGCGATAGCCGCGGTCATTGGCCTCGCGCACGGTGGTGTTGACGCAGACTTCCGTCGTGACGCCGCACACAAGAAGATTCTCGATGCCGTATTTCTCCAGCACGTCGCTGAGCTCGGTGGCGTAGAATGCGCCCTTCCCGGGCTTGTCGATCACGACCTCGCTGTCGAGCGGATAGAGCTCGGAAATGATGTCGTGGCCGGCCTCGCCGCGGATCAGGATGCGGCCCATCGGGCCGGGATCACCGATGCGCAAAGACGGCGCACCGCGCTCGATCTTCGCGGGTGGCGCGTCGGAGAGGTCAGGCAGATGGCCCTCGCGAGTGTGGATGACCAGCATGCCGCCCTCGCGCGCCGCCGCAAGCACCGCGCCGATCGGCTTCACTGCGCGCGCGAGCTGGGAGACGTCGTTGCCAAGCGTCTCGCCGAAGCCGCCCGGCTCCATGAAGTCGCGCTGCATGTCGATGATGACGAGTGCCGTAGTCGACCAGTCGAGCTTGATCGGCGCGGGCTCGGCGTCGATGACGCCAAGTGTCGGCTTCGCTGAGTTCAACATGCACGTCCCTCGCGAGAACACCCGTTGCCAGGAGTTCTGCAAGCGCCGTGCCATTGTGTACAATAGCGACGGTGCGGGATGAGTGCAGGATTTTGTTGCGCTTTCAGTACGTTATGAGAGAAGCCGAGGTCTGCCCATTCCCTGTGCGGCGGCTTTGCGACGGGCATCTGCTCAAGGCTTGGGCGGAGGAACGCTCCACTCGTCATTCCGGGGCGACGCGAAGCGTCGAGCCCGGAATGACGAGCGGAGGGATTGGCGCCTATCGCGCGCTCCCATACAACCGCCGATACTCTTCCTCATACGGCGCGTACGAGTCCTTGATCGTCGCCATGTTGAGCAGCATGGTCGCGACTATCGCATTCGCCTTGTCGAACACGCGGGTCTTCACCCAGGCGCTCTCGGTGCGGCGGCTGGCGGAGAGCGCGACCACCTCGCGTTCGACTTCATAGTCTTCGCCGACGAAGAGTGGGCCCTTGATCAGCCGGATCTCCTGGTCGGCGAACAGCCCGACAGCCGGGCCCTTCGACGGGAGCGGATCGTCCTTCGCACGGTACTGGAAGAGCACGCTCAGCATCTCCATCGGGATGATGGCTTTCTGCCAGGGATTCTCTCCGCTCGAATAGAACGCCGAGTTCTCGGTGATCACCGCGAGCTTCTGCCGCAGCGAGAATGGATAGAGGTCGCCCATGTTCTGGTCGAGGCCCATTCGCACGGTCTGACGCTTGCCGGTCTTCGCCACCTTCACGTCGCGCAGAATCACGGGATCAGCGAGTGGCTTGAGCTCAGTGAGGCGCGTCTCGAGCGCGGTCGCAACCTGCGGATCGCCGACCGAGGCCGAGCCGCGCAGCACTTCCGTGCCGTCGCGCTTGACCATCTGGATCTGGCACTGGCTCGTACCGGGGAGAGGCTTCGACAGGATCGCCTGCACCTCCTCGCCTTCGAAGCAGGCGTTGCGATAGTGCGCGGAGAGGCAACCCGTTTCGAACCACGTCCGTCCCCACAGCCGCGCGCCGAGCGGCGCGAACTGGCTGAAGTGGGTCGGGCCTTCGATGGTGCCGCCCTTGAAGCCGAGCTTTTGCGCGGTAGCATCATCGTGGATCGAGGCATGCGCATCGTAGACTTGCGCCTGCAACATCTGGCGCGGCTGGCGCCATGGCCCGATCAGGGCGCTGTCGGTTTCAGTGATGTCGGTGTCGAACGCTTGTGCCGTCATGTTTTCCTCCGCAACAAGATATCAGTGGGAGACCGAGGCCGCAGCAGCACTCGGCGTGACCACCGCGCCCTCCGCCAGATGCCGACCCGCAATGTACCCGAACGTCAGCGCGGGCCCCAGCGTGATGCCCGGGCCGGGATAGTTGCCGTTCATGATCGAGCCCATGTCGTTGCCGCAGGCGTAGAGGCCGGCGATCGGCGTGCCGTCCTCGCGCAGCACGCGGGCGCGGGCGTCGACCTTCATGCCGATGGCAGTGCCGAGATCAGCCGGATGGATGCGAAGCGCGAAGAACGGCGCGCGCTCGATCGGCGCGACGCACGGATTGGGCTTGTGGCTGACATCGCCGAGATGGCGCTGATAGACGGTACTGCCGCGGCCGAATTCGGGATCGCGGCCCTCGCGCGCATGGGCGTTGTAATCGGCGATGGTCGCGGCGAGCGAGGATGGCACGACGCCGATCCGCTCACCGAGACGCGCGATGCTTTCGGCCGCGATCAGCTCGCCGCTCCTGACGTAGCGGCGGTAATTCCAGGTGAACGGCTCGATGCGGCCGAGGCCGTAGGTCCACAGGAAGTCGCGGTCGCAGATCAGATAGAAGGGCCGATCAGGCTCGCCATTGCCGTCGCGGAGCATGCCGAGCACGAACTCGTGGTACGACAGCGCCTCGTTGACGAAGCGCCGGCCGGCCGCGTTGACGGCGATCACGCCCGGCTTGGCGCGGTCCGTCACCGTGTGCGGGAACACGCCGCGGCTGCCATCGGCGCGGCGGAACAGCGAGGCCGGCACCCAATAGGCCGGGCTCGTCGCGTCCGCGTTCAGCGCGGCTCCGCCTGCTATCGCAAGCCGGAGCCCGTCGCCGGTGCCGGCCGGCGTGGTCGCCGAGACATATCCTGCGGCGGTGGGAAAGAAGCGCTTGCGCAAGGGCGCATCGTGCGAGAAGCCGCCGGTCGCAAGCACCACGCCGCGGCGCGAGGCGATCAGGCGGTCGCGCGAGCCATGGCGGAGGGTCACGCCACTGACACGGCCGCCCTCGACGACGAGGTCCTCGACATCCGTGCTGAAGAGGATTTCGACCTGCCGCGCCAGCAGCGAAGCGTAGAGCCGCGCCGCGAGCGCGTTGCCAAGATGCAGCGTCGTGCCGCGTGGGCTGCCAAGCCGCTGCAGCGCATATTGCGAGATCAGGCGCAGCGACCGCAGCGTCGAGCCAACGGACTTTCCAATCTTGCGCAAATGCGGAATGTCGAGCCGGTTGACCATCATGCCGCCGAACAGCATGAATTCCGGCAAAGGCGGCCGCAACCGGGCGAAATGAGCACCCAATCTGGTGCCATCGAACGCCACCGGCTCCAGCACGCGCCCGCCCGCCGTCGCGCCAAGCCGCTCGGGATAGTAGTCGGGATAAGCCTTCACCGGCTGGAGGCGCACTTCCGTGTTCGCTTCGAGATAGGTAATCGCCTCCGGCCCGCGGGCGAGGAACGCCGCACGCAGGCCGGCATTGGCGGGCTCGGGTACGGTGCTCGCGAGATACTGGACGGCATCAGTGACGTTGTCGGAGAGCCCCGCCTCTTTCATCTTGCCGTTGGCAGGAATCCAGACCATGCCACCGGACCAGGCGGTGGTGCCGCCGACGAACGCGGTCTTTTCGATCACCAGCACACGCAAGCCCTCGGCGGCAGCGACGGCCGCCGCCGTCATGCCACCGGCGCCGGCGCCGATCACGATGACGTCGTAGATCTCATGCGCCGGCATCATGCGGCGGGGTTTTCCGGGCAAGGCATGACGCAGTCATATTCGCCCGGTTGGTCCCAGGCTAGCGCGCCGGCTTGCGCTCGATGGGGTCAATGTCGATCGCTCGCAGGCGCCCGAGGCGCAGCACATCCATGGCGAGCCGCCGGCCGATCCGGTCGCGGTCGAGCACGCGGATCAGATCGCCGACGCCGTTGATTTCGACGCCATCGAGCTTGATCACGACATCGCCGGGGAGCAGCCCCGCCTTCGCCGCCGGCCCGTCCGGTTCGATCTGGGCGAGCAGCGCGCCCATCTCGTTCTCGACGCCGGCAAGCACAGCATGGCGCCGCGGGATCGGCGCGGTCTGGCCGGCGACGCCGATATAGGCGCGGCGGACATAGCCGTGACGGATGATCTCCGACAGCACGAACTGCGCGGTGTTGCTCGCAACCGCGAAGCAGATGCCTTGCGCGCCGCTGATGATCGCGGTGTTGATGCCGATCACCTCGGAATTCGACGAGACCAGCGGCCCGCCCGAATTGCCGGGGTTGAGCGCGGCGTCGGTCTGGATCACGTCCTCGATGGTCCGGCCACTCACCGAGCGGATCGAGCGGCCGAGCGCCGAGACCACGCCGGCGGTCACGGTGGACTCGAAGCCCAGGGGATTGCCGATCGCGATCACGAGCTGGCCGCGCCGCAGGCCCTTCGAATTTCCGAGCGAGGCATAGCGGAGGTCGCGGGCGCCGTTGGCGCGGAGCAGCGCCAGATCCGTGTCGGGATCGACGCCGAGCACTCGGGCGTCGCCGACATTCCCTTCGATATCCCGCAGCCGGATCTCCTTGGACGAGCCGACGACGTGGCTGTTGGTGAGCACCAGTCCATCCGGCGAGATGACGATGCCAGAGCCGAGGCCGCCGCGCTCGCGGCCGTTCGGGACCTTTGGCCCGGTCTCGACACGCACCACGGCCGGCCCGACGCGCTCCGTCACGCCAATCACGGCATTGGAATAGGCATCCAGCAGGTTCTGGTCGTCGACCGGGGTGGATTGGATAGGTTGCGATGACAGACTGGCATCGCTGAGATCTGAGGTAAAATCTAACATGGCGAAATTCCTTCGCGCGTCAGATGGTTACCTCGAACTTATAATGCAAGCCGGCCGCTCTTCACGAACTGCTTAACTGACCTGACGCATCGCGTGAGCTCGGTCCTTGACCGGGTCGAGCAGCGACCAATCGCCGTCCTCCAGCACGTGCCCTTTCGGGAAAGGCGCGCGCGGCTCGAGCCCCAGCGAGCGCAGCACGCGGTCGTCGCGGTAGTAGCATTGCAGCACGACGCGGACGAGCGTTGCGGCCGGCGCGCCGCCCTCGGCGCGGAATGTGCTGATCACGCTGTCCCGCGCCGCAGCATCGAGTTCGGCGAGCGGCATGCCGGCAAGCCGCGCGAGATGATCGAGCGCGGCTGCAACGAGCTTGGCATCGCGGCCGAGGGTCGCGAGGATGTCGGCCTGGATGAGGTCGTCATCCGCGCCCGGCACACGGTACTCCTCGCTCGCCGGGATGATCATGGCGGCAATGGTGCGCAAGTCCTGGCGCTGTCGCGACGTGAGGGTGATCTGGTCGGGCATGAGATCCTCTAATCGAACAAATTGGCGAGGCGCTGCTTCATCTGGTCGGCGACGTAGAGCGCGATGGCCTGGATGGTGGAGGTCGGGTTGACGCCGCCCGAAGTGACGAAGACGCTGCCGTCGACAATGAACAGGTTCTTGACGTCATGCGAGCGGCCCCATTCGTTGACGACGGAGCGCTCGGGGTCGGTGCCCATCCGCGCGGTGCCGAGCAGGTGCCAGCCGCCCCAGGGGATCGGACTGTTGACACAGATGTCCGTGGCCCCCGCGGTTTCGAGAAACTCGCGGCCGCGAGCCAGCGCATGCTCCATCATCTTCCGGCTGTTCTCGCTGATGGTGTAGTCGATCCTGGGCGCGGGAATGCCATGGCTATCCTTGAGCACCGGGTCGAGCGTGACGCGATTATGCTCTTCCGGCAGGTCCTCGCAGATCGCGGAGAATCCCAGCCGATGGCCGTTGAGCTTGCGGAACACGCGGTGATGATCGGCACCCCAGGGAAGAATGCCTTTCTGCTCGCTCACGACCGCCTCGAACACCGGTCCTGCGCCGCGCACGAACTGGACACCGTAGCCCCGCACGAAGCCGCGGGACAGGTCGGTGTCGTAGAACTCCTTGCTCCACAAACAGGTCGGCGGCGCGCGATTACTGTCAGTCGGCTCCGTGACATAGCCGTAGATCTGCGCGTAGGGGTGGAACATGAGGTTCTTGCCGACGAGCCCTGATGAATTGGCAAGGCCATTCGGGAAACGCCCCGACGCGGAGTTGAGCAGCAAGCGCGGCGTGCCAACGCCGTTGCAGGCGATGATCACGACATGCGCGCCCTGGAACTGCTCGACGCCGTCCTTGTCGTAATAGACCACGCCCGAGGCCATGCCGTTCTCGTCGGTCGTGATCTCGCGCACCCGGCAATGGGTGCGCAGCTCGACGCCGGCGCGGATCGCCTGCGGCCAATAGGTGATGTCGGTCGAGGCTTTGGCACCTTGCGCGCAGGCCGGGGTGCAATGGCCGAGATTGATGCAGCGCGCCCTGCCCTCGTAATCCATCGTCGCGACCGTGGTGTCCGACGGCCACCAGTGCCAGCCGAGCTTGTTCATGGCCTTGGCGACGAGGGGACCGGAGAGCCCAAGCGGCTGCGGCGGCATCGGCGGATGCGTCAGCGGCGAGAGCGGATCGCCTGATAGTCCCGATGTGCCCATGATCCGGTCGTTCTCCTCGAAGAACGGCACCAGCCTGTCGTAGTCGATCGGCCAGTCGTCGGCGACGCCGTCCAGCGTCTTCACCTTGAAATCGGACGGATGCAGCCGCGGCCAGTGCGCGGTGTACATCACCGTCGAGCCGCCGACCGCGTTGAAATTGACGACCTTGATCGGCGAGTTGTCGTCGTTGATCGGATAATCCTCGGGCCGGCCGCGGATGTTCGGACTGGTCGACCATTCACCGTAGAACCTGGCCTCCCAGTCCCGACCGGTGCTTGGATAGTCCGCCGGCTTCATCCAATCGCCCTGCTCGAGGCAAAGGATGTGCATCCTGGTCTCGGCGAGTGACCAGGCAACCGCGGCTCCGGAGGCGCCGGCGCCGATGATCAGGACGTCCACGGGTTCGTTTGCCAAAGTCATCCTCCCGCTCTCGCCGCTTCCCGGGCGATTGAGCCTTGCGTGCAGCGTCAAACGATAGGGTCAGAGCGGCGGGCGAGTAAAGCTGCAGGGAACGAATGTCAGGCTTCGCTGGGCGCAGACCATTGGTGTTGCAATGTCGAGATGCTAGAGAACCCTCGCGAAAGAGCCAATCGATAGCGAGAACGTATGTCCTTCCAAGATTCCTTTGCCGCCGCCCGCGCCGCCGCGCTCGTCTTGTTTCTCGCTATCCTCGGCTGTGTCGCCGATACCGAGCCCAGCTTCGCCATAGCGGCCAGCGCAACGGTGCGGGACGGCAACTCGATCCAGCTCGGCGATGCGACTTACCGTCTCGACGGAGTCGATGCGCCGGAACTTGACCAGGTCTGCATCGACGACCACGCCGATCCCTGGACCTGCGGGCTCGAGGCGCGCGATCAGCTTGCAAAGCTGATCAACGGCCGCAACGTGCGCTGCGACGATGTCGGGCCGGAGAAGAGCTTTGGCAAGCGTCACCGCGCCATCTGCACGGCCGAGGGCGACAAGACGAGCCTGAACGAGCAGCTCGTCGGCCTCGGCTTCGCCGTCGCGCGCGAGCCGATCAAGGCGAACGTCAAGCCGGCCGCCGCCGAGGCCCAGACGAATTCGGCCGGCATCTGGAAGGGCTGTTTTGTTGCACCGCAGGAATTCCGCACCGGCAAGAAGGACGGCACACTGCTCGGCGCCGCCTGCCGCGCCGACCGCGACAAGGAGATCCGCGCGGTGCTGTTTCCTGACGAGCTGACCATGCCGCCGAATTGCAGCATCAAGGGCAAGCTCGCGGTGCGCGCGCGCGTCACCGGCAATATCGGCATCTATCACTTGCGGGGCTGCCCGAGCTATCCGGCGACGACGAAGCCGGACCGCTGGTTCTGCTCGGAGGACGACGCGTTGGCCGCAGGCTTCCGCAAGGCGTACAATTGCCGCCGGCCGAAATGATCTGAGCGAGGGGGCGGCCTCTTACTGCATCCGCATGATCTGGTCCATCGCCGGCATGTTCTCATTCAAATGCGACATGATCCAGACCGAGCCGCCGACCACCAGGAAGACGATCAGGAGGCCGAACGCCAGCGCCAGCACATTGTTCGTGTTGTCGGGGCCGGTGGTGATGTGCAGGAAGAACACGAGATGCACGCCCATTTGCGCAATCGCCAGCACGATGATGGCGATTGGGATCGAGGGCTGCCAGACCAGGTTGGTGCCCGCGATGAAGAACGACGTCGCCGTCAAGAGCAGGGCAAGGACCAGGCCCACGACATAGCCGAGAATCCGCTCGCCGACGCTGTGTACCTCTTCCTCGCCGGGTGCGAGGTCATGTTCGACCGGCTGGTGCGTCAGATCGCTCATACGCCACTCCCAAGCAGGTAGACGACGGAAAAGACGGCGACCCAGATGATGTCGAGCGCGTGCCAGAACAGCGCAAAGCACATCATGCGGCGCAGGATGTCGGCGCGAAAGCCCTTGGCGAAGACCTGGGCCATCATCGTGAGCAGCCACAGCACCCCGGCCGAGACGTGCAGGCCGTGGCAGCCGACGAGCGAGAAGAAAGCGGTCAGGAACGCGCTGCGCGATGGTCCATAACCGCGGGAAACCAGGTCGGCGAATTCGCGGAACTCGATGCTGAGGAACGCAAGCCCCAGCACGCAGGTCACCGCCATGCCGAGGTAGAACCAGAGCCGGTTTCGGACGTCGGCTGCAATGCTCGCCATGCCGCATGTGAAGCTCGACAGCAGCAGGCAGACTGTCTCGATCGCCACGTTCCGCTGCTCGAAAATCTCCGAGCCCTTCGGGCCGTCGGCGGTTTGTCCGACCAGCACCGCATAGGCCGCGAAGAAGCAGGAGAACATCACGATGTCGGAGAGCAGGAAGACCCAGAAGCCATAGGCCGTCACAATTCGTTTCGACGCAGGTCCGGGATGCTCGACAACGAGTCCGATGTGATGGGGATCGGCATGCGCGTGGCCAACGGTCGCGGTCATCGCCATCAGACCACCCCCGCCATGCTGACGAGGTTGCGACGTTCCTCGATATTGATGCGATCGATGCGTGCGACTTCGGCCGCCGGAATGACGTATTCGTCATGGTCACGCCAGGCGAACACGACGAAGGTCGCCCACGCACCAATGACACCCAGAACGACCATCCACCAGATGTGCCAGATCAGCGCAAAGCCCATGATGGATGCAAAGAACGCGCAGACGAAGCCGGTCGGCGAATTCCGGGGCATCTCGATGTCCTCGTATTCAACCTCCTGGTGCTCGAACTGCTGCTGCTTGGCCTTCGCCTTCATCTCCCAATAGGCATCTTCGCCGCGCACATCGGGATGGAACGCGAAGTTGAACGCCGGCGGAGGCGACGACGTCGCCCACTCCAGCGACCTGCCATCCCAGGGATCGCCGGTACGGTCGCGGAGCTGCTCGCGGTTGCGGATGCTGACGACGAGCTGCATGACCTGGCAGGCCACCGCAACGCTCAGGAGCGCCATGCCGACCGCGGCCACGAGCATCCAGGGCCGCCACGCCGCAACGTCGTAATGCTGCATGCGCCGGGTCATGCCCAGCAGGCCCGCCGTATAGAGCGGGAGGAAGGTAACGTAGAAGCCGACGAACGTGAACCAGAACGCCGCCTTGCCCCAGGCCTCGTCGAGGCGGAAGCCGAACGCTTTCGGAAACCAGTAGGTGAACCCGGCGAAGGCACCGAACAGCACGCCGCCGATGATGACGTGGTGGAAGTGCGCCACCAGGAACAGGCTGTTGTGCAGGAGAAAGTCGGCCGGCGGCACCGCGACCAGGACTCCGGTGAGGCCGCCGGTGATGAACGTCACCATGAAGCCGACCGACCACAGCATCGGAGTCGTGAAGCGGATACGGCCGCCATACATGGTGAACAGCCAATTGTAGATCTTCACGCCGGTGGGCACCGCAATGATCATGCTGGCGATGCCAAAGACCGCATTGACGGTCGGCCCCGCACCCATCGTGAAGAAGTGATGCAGCCACACCATGAAGGAGATGACGCAGATCGCCATGGTGGCGAGCACCATGGAGCGATAGCCGAACAGCGGTTTTCCGGAGAAAGTCGACACCACTTCCGAGAAGATGCCGAAGGCCGGCAGCACGAGGATGTAGACCTCGGGATGGCCCCAGGCCCAGATCAGATTCATGAACATCATGACGTTGCCGCCGGCTTCGTTGGTGAAGAAATGGAAGCCGAGGTAGCGATCGAGCAGGAGCATGGCGAGCGTCGCCGTGAGGATCGGGAACGCCGCGACGATCAGCAGGTTCGAGGCAAGCGTCGTCCAGCAGAACATCGGCATGCGCAGATAGTTCATGCCCCGGGTGCGCAGCTTCAGAACCGTGGTGACCAGATTGATGCCGGCGACCAGCGTCCCCACGCCGGATATCTGCAAAGACCAGGCATAATAGTCGACGCCGACGCCGGGCGAGTAGGTCAGCTCCGAAAGCGGCGGAAATGCGAGCCATCCGGTGCGCGCGAACTCGCCGACCACGAGAGAGAGGTTGACTAGCAGCGCACCGGTGGCTGTCAGCCAGAAGCCGACCGAATTGAGGGTCGGAAAGGCGACGTCGCGCACGCCGAGCTGCAAGGGCACCACGAGGTTCATCAGACCGATCACGAACGGCATCGCCACGAAGAAGATCATGATGGTGCCATGGGCAGAGAAGATCTGGTTGTAGTGCTCCGGCGGCAGATAGCCCTGCGACTGGTAGGAGACCGCCTGCTGGATCCGCATCATGATGGCGTCGCTGCCGCCGCGCAGCAACATCACGGAGGCAAGCAGGACGTACATGACGCCGATGCGCTTGTGGTCGACGCTGGTGATCCATTCGTGCCAGAGATAGGGCAGATATCCCTTGACCACGACCCAGACCAGCACCGCGAGGATCGCAACCAGCACGACCCCGCCCGCGACAAGCGGAATCGGCTGGTCGAACGGGATCGCAGACCAATCGAGCTTACCGAGCATCGTGATCTCCACTATGCGGCCGCGAGGCATTCGAGGTCAGTTGCGGGCCTGGCCCCGGCGGGATGTGCTGGGTTGCGATCATGTCGAACAGGCGGGGATCTTCGAGCCGATAGATCGGCCTGCCGCGCTCGACGGACTGTTGCATCAGCTTCTTGTAGCTATCCTCGTTCAGCACCTGATCGGTCTTGGCTGTGCTCGCCACCCAGTCCGGAAAAGTGAGCGGCGAGATCACGTTGACGTCAAACATCATCTCCGGAAAACCATCGCCGGAGAAATGCGCCGACAGGCCCTGGAGCTTGCCCTCATTGTCGGCACGCAGATTGAGTCGCGTCACCATGCCGTTCATGGTGTAGATCATGCTGCCGAGCTGCGGGATGAAGAACACGTTCATCACGCTCGACGACGTGAGCTGGAAGTTCAGCTCGGCGCCTGCTGGGACCGTCAGCGAATTGACCGTCGCAATGCGCTGATCGGGATAGATGAAGAGCCATTTCCAGTCGAGCGACACCGCCTGGATGCGCACCGGGCTGCCGGTCCCGGGCACTGGCGCTCGGGGATCGAGCTGATGCGACCCGATCCAGGCGACGCCGCCGAGCAGGATG
The DNA here is from genome assembly GCF_059803455.1 of Bradyrhizobium sp. UFLA05-108. NCBI lineage: Bacteria > Pseudomonadati > Pseudomonadota > Alphaproteobacteria > Hyphomicrobiales > Nitrobacteraceae > Bradyrhizobium > Bradyrhizobium sp. UFLA05-108. Next base: position 214,755 of record NZ_JBANAZ010000004.1, read on the forward strand.
ATGGTGAGCGCCGGGATCGCCCACACCACCATCTCGACGCGGCCTGAATAGACGAAGTCGGGTTGATACTTCGCCTGCGGATTGGAGGCGCGAAACCACCAGGCGAAGGCGAGGATGGCGACGATCGTCGGCACCACGATCGTCAGCATGATGAAAACGGAATCGACGAGAATCGTACTGTTGGCGACAGCAACAGGCCCTTGTGGATCGAGCAGATTCATCGGCAAGCCACTGGCGGTTGGGGAAGCCCCTAACGAGAGCCTAGCGCGGAATGGTACCGGCAACAAACGTCATTCGCGTGACCGGGTTCCGGCGCAATCACAGGTCATCGCGCGTCCGCACACTTTGGCTTGTTCAACGGAGCCATGCAGGTTTTGCGGGACATGGCGCGTTGCACGCGGGCATGCGGCGCAGCGCTGATCTTCTCCGATCCCTGGACGATTGCTATCGTGATGAAAAAGCAGGGAGAAAACGTCATGCGCTTGAAGAACAAGGTCGCCATCGTGGTGGGAGCCGGGCAGAGCCCCGGCGAGGGCATGGGCAATGGCCGCGCCACCGCGCTGACCTTCGCACGCGAGGGCGCGAAGGTCGTCTGCGTCGATCACAATCTCGAATCGGCACAGGAGACCGTCGCGATGATCGCGGCGCAGCAGGGCACGGCCAACGCCTTCAAGGCCGATGTGACCAGGACAGACGACATCAAGGCGATCGTGGCGGACGCGCAGGCGCGCTGGGGGCGGATCGATATCCTGCACAACAACGTCGGCGTCAGCCTCGGCGGCGGCGACGCCGAACTCCTGAAGCTGACCGAAGAGGCATTCGACCGCGTGGTCGCCATCAATCTGAAGAGCTGCATCCTTGCGGCAAAGGAGGTGATCCCGATCATGCGGACGCAAAGAAGCGGCGCGATCATCAACATCTCCTCGATGGCCGCGATCACCACCTATCCCTACGTCGCCTACAAGGCGACAAAGTCGGCGATGATCGCCTTCACCGAGCAACTCGCCTACCAGAACGCCGAATACGGCATCCGCGCCAACGTCATCCTGCCGGGCCTGATGAACACGCCGATGGCCGTCGACACCCGCGCCCGCGAATGGCACAAGACCCGCGCCGAAGTCGAAGCCGAGCGCGACAGCAAGGTGCCACTGCGCAGGAAAATGGGTACGGCATGGGACGTGGCGAATGCCGCGCTGTTCCTCGCCTCGGATGAAGCGAACTTCATCACCGGCGTGACGCTGCCGGTTGACGGCGGCGCGAGCGTGATCAGGGGGTAAGCTGAAACAAGCACGCTGTTCCTTCCCTTGCGGGAGAGGGTGCAGTGTCATCGCGCCGCGAATGTCATTGCGGCGTGTGAGTCACGCGCCAGATGGTGCCGTTGCCGTCTTCCGAGATCAGCAGCGCGCCGTCTTTCGCAACGGCAACACCGACCGGCCGTCCCCAGACGTCGTTGTCGTTGACGACGAAGCCGGTGACGAAATCCTCGTACTCGCCCGTCGGCTTGCCGTCCCTCATCCGGATACGGATCACCTTGTAGCCGGTGCGCTTGGACCTGTTCCATGAGCCATGCTCGGCGGCGAAGGCGTCGCCTTGATACTCGGCCGGGAAATTGCTGCCCTGATAGAAGGTCATGCCGAGCGACGCGGAATGCGACTGGAGCAGCACGTCGGGAATCGTGATCTTGTCCTTCAGGTCCGGCCGCGCGCCGGCGTGGCGCGGGTCTTGGTTGGCGCCGATATAGAACCACGGCCAGCCGTAAAACGCGCCTTCCCGCACGCTCGTGACGTAATCCGGCGCGAGATCGTCGCCGAGGCCGTCGCGCTCGTTGGTCGAGCACCAGGGCAGACCGCTCTGCGGCTCAATGGCAAGGCCGACGCAGTTACGGATGCCGGTGGCGTAGAGCTTTCTGTTCTTGCCGTCCGCATCGAAGGCCAGCACCGCTGCGCGCTCGGTCTCGTAGCCCCAGGACGCACCGAGAGCTTGCGCGCGTGACCATGCCTCGATGCCGCCGGGCGGATTGCCCATGCCTTCGCCGGCATTGCCGGCCGAGCCGACCGAGACGAACATCCGCTTGTTATCCGGCGTGAAGACGATGTCGCGGGTGGAATGGCCGGTGCCGTGCGCGAGGTTCGCGACCACCGCCTCGGGCTTGCCGGATGCCTTGAGATCGCCGCTGCGATAGGCGAAGCGGACGACGCTGTCGGTGTTGGCGACATAGACCCATTGCGGATTGTCGCCGTTCGGGAAGAAGGCGATGCCGAACGGACGGTTCAGCCCGCTGGCAAAGATCTCATTCGCCACGATCTTCGCGCCGTCCGCACGCAGCACGCGGATGCGCCCTGCCCGCGTCTCCGCGACGAAGATGTCGCCATTCGGCGCAACGCGCACGATGCGGGGGCCGGAAAGGCCCTCGGCCAGCAGCTCGATCTTGAAACCATCTGGCACGACCGGCGTCGCTTCGGCGGGCCGCGCCACCACGGACGACGTATTGGCGACCGATCGCGACGCGCCCGGCGCAGGAAGATCCTGCGGCCGGATCAACCTGACGGTGCCGGGCTTGTCGGATTGCCAGCTTCCGAAGGCCTCCTTGCCTTGCAGCACTGGTTCAGCCGACGCGGTCGTGCCGATGACAGCCGCGAGCAATGCGGATGTCAATGCGGGCCTGGCCGGGCGTCCAAGATGCTTCGTCACGAGTTCCTCCGCAGCCTTCGAGTGCCGAATCGCACATCAGCTCATGCCCGCAGGATGTGCAATGCGTAATGCCGTCCTGCTGGAAAATCTCGGCGATCGGTGCGACACATTGTAAGGGCGCGGCCGCCGGTTGCGGTCATCAAAGCTGCGGCATCGACGTCGCGACGGATGGGGTAAGCATGTGGGGATCCATCATCTCGGAATGGGCGAGCCTGCTCCTGCGCTGGCTGCATGTGGTGGCGGCGATCGCATGGATCGGCAGCTCCTTCTATTTCATCCATCTCGATCTCAGCCTGAAGCCGAAGCGCGACCTGCCTGATGGCGTGCAGGGCGAAGCCTGGCAGGTGCACGGCGGCGGCTTCTACCGGATCATGAAATATCTGGTGGCACCAAGCCAGATGCCGGAGGAGCTCACCTGGTTCAAATGGGAAGCCTATACCACCTGGCTCTCCGGCTTCGCGCTGATGGTGGTGGTCTATTATCTCGATGCCGATCTCTTCCTGGTCGACAAGTCGATCCTCGACCTCACGCCGATCCAGGCAGGCCTGTTCAGCTTCTGCAGCCTCGCACTCGCCTGGCTGCTATACGAGATCGCCTGCCGCACGGGCCTTGCCCAGCGCGAGCTCGGCTTTGCGATCGGTGGCTATTTGTTCCTGGTCGCGCTGACCTACGCCTTCACCCACGTCCTGAGCGGGCGCGGCGCGTTCAACCAGATCGGCGCGATCATCGGCACCATCATGGTCGCCAACGTCTTTGCGGTGATCATCCCGAACCAGAAGAAGATCGTAGCTAGCCTGATCGCGGGGCAATCGCCCGACCCGAAGCTCGGCAAGACCAGCAAGGAGCGCTCGGTCCACAACAACTATCTGACGCTCCCCGTCGTCGTACTGATGATCAGCAACCACTATCCCCTGCTCTACGCAACGCGCTTCAACTGGATCATCGTCGCGATCGTGCTGGCGCTGGGGCCGGTGATCCGGCACTTCTTCAATGAGCGTCACGCTGGACGCAAATCGCCGTGGTGGGTGTGGGGCGTGGCGGCAGCCGGCGTGATCGCGATCGGCCTTCTCTCCGCTGCCGGCCCGCGCGAGGTGAAGACCGGCGCGCTTGCCGCGCAGCCGACGCTTGCCGATGTCGAGGAAATCGTGATGTCCCGCTGCAGCATGTGCCATGCCGCAGAGCCCGTGTGGGCCGGCATCGTCACCGCGCCAAAGGGCATCCTGCTCGATGCACCCCAGCATATCCAGCGCAACATCAGGTTGATCGGACGCGTCGCTGCATGGTCGAGCGCGATGCCGCCGGGTAACATCACGGAAATGACCGGCGAGGAACGCGCCGTGCTGGCCGCCTATATCACGCAGGCCGAACGCTGACGCCAAATCGCTGTGACGCGTCCATGCGATCTTTTGCGGAAGGATATTCCGCAATCGCAGACCATTTCAAAATGACTTGAGCGCTGCTCCGGCGTAGATAGGGAAACCCTGCGGCCGCTCGCTCCGGCCCGCAAGTCGTTTTTGGAGACGTCGTATGGATTTGACCCGCCTGGAAATCAACCGCCGCACGGCGCTCCTGACCTCGGCGGCAATCGCCGCCAACGTCATCAACCCGATGCGGGCGTTTGCGCAGGAGACCCCGAAGAAGGGCGGCGTGTTCAACGTCCATTACAATGCCGAACAGCGCCAGCTCAATCCGAGCATCCAGGCGTCCACCGGCGTCTACATCATCAGCGGCAAGATACAGGAAAGCCTGGTCGATCTAGATGCCGACGGCAAGCCGGTCGGCGTGCTCGCCGAGAGCTGGGAGTCCTCGCCCGACGGCAAGACCATCACGTTCAGGCTGCGCAAGGGAATCACCTGGCACGACGGCAAGCCTTTCACATCCGAAGACGTCGCGTTCACCGCGATGAACATGTGGAAGAAGATCTTGAACTACGGCTCGACGCTGCAGCTCTTCCTCACCGCCGTCGATACGCCGGATCCACAGACGGCCGTATTCCGCTACGAGCGGCCGATGCCGCTGAACCTCTTGCTCCGGGCGCTGCCCGATCTCGGCTACATCTCCGCGAAGCATCTCTATGAGAGCGGCGACATCAGGCAGAATCCGATCAATCTCGCACCGATTGGCACGGGCCCGTTCAAGTTCGTCAAATATGAGCGCGGCCAGTACATCATCGCCGACCGCAACCCCGACTACTGGCGACCCAACGCGCCCTATCTCGACCGCATCGTCTGGAAAGTGATCACCGATCGTTCAGCTGCCGCAGCCCAGCTCGAAGCCGGTGAACTGCAATACTCCCCGTTCTCGAGCCTGACGATCTCCGACATGGCGCGATTGGCGAAGGACAAGCGCTTCATCGTCACCACCAAGGGCAACGAAGGCAACGCGCGCACCAACACCATCGAGTTCAACTTCCGCCGCAAGGAATTGTCCGACATCCGCGTGCGCCGCGCGATCGCGCATGCGATCGACGTGCCCTTCTTCATCGACAACTTCCTGGGCGATTTTGCCAAGCTCGGCACGGGTCCGATTCCGTCGACCTCGACCGACTTCTATCCCGGCGCAGGCACGCCGCAATATCCGTTCGACAAGGCCAAGGCGGCCGCGCTTCTTGATGAGGCCGGTTACAAGGCCGGCGCCGGCGGCGCGCGCTTCTCGCTGAAACTGCTGCCGGCACCGTGGGGCGAGGACATCTCGCTTTGGTCGACCTTCATCCAGCAGTCGCTGAAGGATGTCGGCATCACCGTCGACATCGTGCGCAATGACGGTGGCGGCTTCCTCAAGCAGGTCTATGACGAGCACGCCTTCGATCTTGCCACCGGCTGGCATCAATATCGTAACGACCCCGCCGTCTCGACCACGGTGTGGTACCGCTCGGGGCAGCCCAAGGGCGCGCCCTGGACCAACCAGTGGGACTGGGAGGACAAGCAGGTCGACCAGACCATCGACAATGCGCTGACCGAGCTCGATCCCGCCAAGCGCAAGGCGCTCTATGCCGAGTTCGTCAAGGAGGTGAACACGGAGCTGCCGGTCTGGATGCCGATCGAGCAGATCTTCGTCACCGTGATCACGGCCAAGGCCCGCAACCACTCCAACACCCCGCGCTGGGGCTCGTCGAGCTGGCACGATCTTTGGCTTTCCGCGTGATCCGTTTTTCGTCAAGATGATGCCATGCGCATCATAGGCCTTGCGGGGCGGCGGCTCGCCGCCTCGATCCCGACACTGTTCCTGATCCTGATCGGCGTCTTCCTGCTGCTGCAGCTCGCACCGGGAGACACCGTCGACGCGCTGATGGCGCAGATGGGCGGCGGCGACGCCGCGACCGCGCGCGAGCTGCGCAAATTCTACGGGCTCGACCTGTCGATCCCGGCGCAGCTCGCCAACTATCTCTGGCACCTGGTGCGGCTCGATCTCGGCTTCTCCTCGATCTACGGCAAGCCGGTCGCGACCGTGATCATGGAACGGCTGCCGCCGACCATCCTCTTGATGACGGCATCGCTGTCCTTCGCGTTCTTCTTTGGCCTGGTGTTCGGCGTGATCGCCTCGCGTGCCGTCAACAAATGGCCGGATACGCTGATCTCGACGCTGGGCCTGATCTTCTACGCCACGCCATCGTTCTGGTTCGGCCTCATGGCTATCGTCGTGTTCTCGATCTATCTGCAATGGCTTCCCGCCGGTGGATTCGAGGATATCGGCGAGGTGCGGACCGGCATCTTCCGGATCATCGATATCGCGCGACACCTCATCCTGCCGACGTTGACGCTCGGGCTGATCTTCCTTGCGATCTACCTGCGCATCATGCGTGCCTCGATGCTGGAGGTGCTGAACCTCGACTATGTCCGCACCGCGCGGGCCAAGGGCCTCGACGAGACCCGCGTCGTCACGGGACACGTGCTGCGCAACGCGCTGCTGCCGATGGTGACGCTGATCGGCCTGCAGGCCGGCACCATGCTCGGCGGCTCGGTGGTCGTCGAAAGCGTATTCTCGCTGCCGGGCCTTGGGCGGCTCGCCTATGAATCCGTGATCCAGCGCGATCTCAACACGCTGCTCGGCATCGCCTTCGTCTCGGCGCTCTTGGTCATCGTCGTCAACTTCGTCGTTGATCTCCTCTACGCGCGGCTCGACCCGCGCATTTCGGCGGAGGGCTGAGATGAACGCCGCAAAGCGTTATTTCCGCAGCCCCGCGGCCGTGATCGGCCTCGTGCTCCTGCTCGCCGTGATCGCGATGGCGATCTCGGCCGGCGTGCTCTATCCGCGCGATCCCCTGGCACTCGCCGGCCGGCCGCTGGTGTGGCCGTTCACCAATCCGCGCTTCCCGCTCGGCACCGACAATTCGGGGCGCGATATCGCGGCACAGATATTCTATGGCGCGCGGATCTCGCTGCTGATCGGGGGCGTCGCCACCGTGATCGCCGTTGCGATCGGCACGCTGATCGGGGCGTTTGCCGGCTATTACGGGGGCTGGATCGACAATATCCTGATGCGGATCACCGAAGCCTTCCAGACGCTGCCGAATTTCGTGCTGCTCTTGGTGCTCGTCGCCGTGTTCGGTTCGACGCTGACGACGGTCACGATCGCGATCGGCATCGTGTCCTGGCCGGCGCCGGCGCGACTGACCCGCGCCGAATTCCTGTCGCTGCGCAACCGCGAATTCGTCCAGGCCGGGCGCACGCTCGGCATGAGGGACCTTCAGCTCATCCTCGGCGAGATCCTGCCCAACGCACTGCCGCCGGTGATCGTCTATGCCAGCGTGGTGATGGCGCTGTCGATCCTGCTGGAGAGCGCGCTCGCCTTCCTGCGGCTCTCCGATCCCAACGTGGCATCCTGGGGCAACCTCATCGGCCTCGGGCGCGACGTGCTGCGCGTGCAATGGTACGTCTCCGCCATTCCCGGCATCGCCATCCTCGTCACCGTGCTTGCGGTCTCGCTGGTCGGCCAGGGCCTGAACGACGCGCTCAATCCGAGGCTGAAGAGCCGATGAGTGAGCAGCCGGTCCTCTCACTGGAAGGCCTCAGCGTACGGCTGCCCAAGGGCGCCGATCGTACGCATGCGCTGAACGACGTGTCGCTGTCGATCGCCTCGAACGAGATCCTCTGCGTGGTCGGCGAATCCGGCTCCGGCAAGTCGATGATGGCCAATGCCATCATGCGACTGTTGCCGGGGGAAGTCAGGATCGAGGCCGGCCGGATGATATTCGACGGTCGCGACCTCTGCACGACCGATCCCGCCGTGATGCGCGAGGTGCGCGGCGCCGGCATCGCCATGATCTTCCAGGAGCCGATGACCGCGCTCAATCCCCTGCGCACCGTCGGCGACCAGATCGCAGAGATGTTCCGCATCCATACCGATCTCGCCAAGGCGGAGATCGGCGCGCGGGTGGTATCGCTGCTCGAAGACGTCCGCATCCCCGATCCGAAAGCTGCGGCCAAGGCCTATCCGCACGAGCTCTCCGGCGGCCAGCGCCAGCGCGCGATGATCGCGATGGCGCTGGCGCTCGACCCAAAGCTCCTGATCGCGGACGAGCCGACCACCGCACTCGACGTCACCACGCAGGCGCAGATCCTGAAGCTGATCCGCGATCTCCAGCAGCGCAAGAAGACGGCGGTGCTGTTCATCACCCACGATTTCGGCGTCGTCGCCGAGATCGCCGACCGCGTCGTGGTGATGCAGCACGGCAAGATCGTTGAGCAAGGCACGGCCGATGACGTGCTGAACCGCCCGACCCATCGTTACACGAAGCAGCTCATCGCCGCCGTCCCGCCGCTGACGGCGCCGCCGCCGCGGCCGCTGTCATCAGACAACGTCCTCAGCATCACCAAGGTCGCCAAGACCTATCGCACCGGCGGCTTTCTCGGCCGCGGTGCGCGCATCACCGCGGCGGTCAAGGATGCTTCGTTGACGCTGCCCAAGGGCGCGACGCTCGGCATTGTTGGCGAATCCGGCTCGGGCAAGTCGACGCTGGCACGCTGCATCGTGCGACTGATCGATCCCGACCATGGCGCGATCCTGCTCGACGGCAAGGATTGGGCGAAGCTGCCGCGCAACGAGATCCGCCGCGAGACCCGTCACATCCAGATGGTGTTCCAGGACCCCTTCGCGTCCCTCAATCCACGGCGCAAGGCCGCCGAGCTGGTCGCGCAGGGCCCGATCGTCCACGGCACGCCGCGCGCGACCGCGATGACTGAAGCCAGGGAGCTGTTCGCACTGGTCGGGCTCGATCCATCCGCCGGCGACCGCTTCCCGCACGAATTCTCCGGCGGCCAGCGCCAGCGCATCGGGCTCGCACGCGCGCTCGCGCTGAAGCCGGATGTGCTGATCGCGGACGAGCCGGTGTCCGCGCTCGACGTGTCCGTGCAGGCGCAGGTGTTGAATCTGCTCGGCGAATTGCGCGAACGGCTCGGGCTCTCGATCGTCTTCATCACCCACGATCTGCGCGTTGCCGCGCAGGTCTGCGACCTCGTCGCGGTCATGAAAGACGGCGAGATCGTCGAGCACGGGTTGGTGGCCGACGTGTTCGGCCGGCCGCAACATCCCTACACCAAGGCGCTGCTTGCCTCGGTCCCGGGCGGCGCGTTCGCACGGGGGCATCAGACGGCCGTGTAGCGTACTTGCGTCATTTGGCCGCGGCGCTTCAGCCCAATGCCGGCGCCGGAGCGGCCTTTCCGATGCGCGCGGTCTCCTCGGCCAAAGGCAGGGTGAACTGGAACGCCGCTCCCCGCGGTTCGTTCGCGCCGGCCCACATCTTCCCGCCATGCGCCTCGATGATCGAATGGCAGATGGCCAGCCCCATCCCCATGCCTTCAGACTTGGTGGTGTAGAACGGCTCGAACATGCGGCCCACGCTCTTCGGATCGAGCCCCGGGCCAGAATCCCGCACGCTGATGACGACGCCGTTCGTATCGTTCCTGCCGGTGGAGATGAACAGCTCGCGCGCGCCTTCGCGGACGTGGCTCATCGCCTCGACGGCATTGATGATCAGGTTGAGAACCACCTGCTGGAGCTGGACTCGGTCCGCTTGAACCGGCGGCAAGCCTTCGGCGAACTGCATCCGCACCGTGACGTCGTGCTTCAGCATTTCGCTGTGCGTCAAGGTCATGACCTCGCGCACCAGCTGATTGATCTCAAGGTCCTCCATCTGCGGCGGGGCGTTCTTGATGAGCGCACGGATCCGGCTGATGATCTCGCTGGCCCGCATGCCGTCGCTGATGATCCAGCCCAGCGTCTGCCCAACTTCGTCGAGGTTTGGCGGCCGGGCGCCGAGCCAGTTCAATCCAGCTCGCGCGTTCGCCACGGTAGCGGCGATCGGCTGGCTGATTTCATGCGCGATCGAGGCCGTCAGCTCGCCCATGGTCGTGACGCGGTTGGTGTGCGCGAGTTCCATCAGGGCCTCGCGGTAGCGCCGCTCGTTCTCTCGCGCCTCGGCCTCCACCCGCTTGAGTTCGCTGAGATCGAGAACGAAGCCGACGCCCTGGCTTCTGTTGTCTTCGAACATTGCCCCGCCGATCAGGACCGGCACACGGCTGCCGTCCTTGCGAAAATACTCCTTCTCGAACGGCTGGACGGTGCCGATCCGCTCGAGTTCGGCGACGTGCTGCGCGTCGTGGCCATGCCATTCGGTCGGTGTGAGCGTGGCGCGATGCAGACGGCCCGCGGCGAGGTCTTCGCGGTCATATCCGATGATCCGCAAGAACGCATCATTGGCCTCGAAAATGCGACCTTCGAGATCCCAGATGATGATTCCGATGATGTTGGAATCGAACAGCCGCCGGATCTTCCTGTCGCGCGCCAGGAGGTCGCTCTGGAGCTGGACGTTCTCCTCGGTCGCCATCCGCCGCCGTCTCGCCTCGATGCGCGCCAGCGCCAGTGCCGCACCGGCCAACGCGACGACGAAGACGACAGTCGCGATGGTGAGCCGGGTCCTCCGCTGCTCGAGCTCGTCAGCGGCTTTGTCGAGATCTACCTGGCGGAGCCGTTCCTGATCAACCATGAGGTCGATTTGCGACCGGATGTCCTCCATGCCTCGGATCATCGCCAGCGCCGCCAACCCGGATTCGCGCGCTGCCGTCTTGACGATGTCGTCGATCTCCTTGAGCTTCGCCGAAAGGGTCAAGGCAAGATGCTCGGCGCGCAGGCTCTGCAACGGGTCTTTCACGACGAGCGCCTGGAGCGCCTCGGCCTGCCGTCGCACGCTTTCGTCGGAGACGCCGTAAGCCTTCAGATAGGCGGGATCGAGGGTGAGCAGATAACCGTGCCTTTCGGCCTCCAGGTCGGCGATGATCGCCTTGAGACGATCGAACGTCTCGAACACGTTGCGGCTGTGCGCGAGCGAAACATTGAGCGCCTGCCGATCGCGCCAGTAGTGCAGGCCGAGAACTCCGGTCACGGCGAGCAGAGCGACGAGCCCCGCAACCACTGGGATCAGCGGCCGCGCAAACCATCGCAAGCTATGGCCCGAAGCAAGGATTGACATTGGCGTTAAGTCTTCCATGCTCGCGGGCGCATCTTCAGGAGCCTACGCCAGAGCATGGCTAGAATGATAGCATGAACCGGCCCGCATTGGAGAGCCGGAAACTCAATATTCTCCGCATGTTACTCCGGCTTCGGAGTTGATCATTCGGCTTTGACGAAGCCGGGGCGCGTCACAGGTTGTGTGTTGTGAACGACTGACCACAACGAGGAGCATCAACATGGCGCCAAGAGAAAAATCACAAAGCGACAAATCACAAAGCGAAAAACCGCAACGTGAGAACTCGTGTAACGGGCGAGCGCCGACCAGCCGGCGCAGCTTCATCAAGACATTGGGCATGGCAGGTGCCATCTTGCCGACCCTCACGGCGTGGCCGGGCAGCAGCCTCGCCGAGGAGGCCAGCGCGGTCTTTGCCAACGCCAAGATCGACTGGAAGCAATCTGCGGGGCAGACGATCTCGCTGATGGGCGCGATCCATCCATGGTCGAGCGCGATCGCGCCACTGCTGCCGGAGTTTACCAAGCTCACCGGCATCAAGGTCGTCACCGACTTCCAGCTTGAGACCACCTATTTGAGCGCGATCCCCGTTCTGCTCGCGCGCGGCGGCAATACGCCTGACGTTTTCATGTTCACGACCTATGGCCAAGGCATCTCGGGCGGATGGCTCGAGCCGCTCAACGCCCATTACGCGGACAAGTCGCTGACCGATCCCGCCTGGTATGACGAGAGCGATCTCCTCAAGACCGCGCGCGCCTTTCCGGTGTGGTCCGACGGCGAGCGCTACGCCGTTCCCATCACCTCCGAGGCGATGACCCTGTTCATCAACACCGATGCGCTGGCGGCCAAGAACCTGCCGGTGCCGCAGACCTTCGACGAGTTGTTCGCGACCGCCAAGGCGGTCAAGAGCAGCGATATGGCTGGAATTGCGATGCGGGCGCAAGCCGGGGGCAATTCGACCCCGCCGGCGATGGGTTTCGTGTTTTCCTACGGCGGGTCCATGGTCAACAAGGATGGCACCGCGGCCTTCGGCAGCGCCGAGGCGATCGAGGCCATCGACATGTATGCGCGGCTGCTCAGCCAGGCAGGACCTGCCAATGTGGGCACCTATGAGTGGTACCAGGTGCTCGACGATTTCCTCCAAGCGAGAACCGCAATGGCGATCGACAGCAGCAACTTCGCCACCGACATCTCCAATCCGGGGAAGAGCCGCGTCGCCAGGCAAGCGGGGTTCGCACCCTTCCCGCACCTTCCCGGCAAGACGCCCGTCCCCTTCATGTCGCACTGGCAGGCCTGCGTGAATTCAAAGTCGCAGAACAAGCGGGCCGCGTTCCTGTTCCTGCTCTGGGCGACGAGCAGGCCGACCTCGCTGCAAACCGCTGCTGCCGGGCTTGCGACAACTCGCGTCTCCGCCTGGTCGAGCCAGGCCTTCAAGGATGCGTTCGGCGCGCAGGCCGCCGAGGCCGCGCTGGCGAACCTGCAGGACGCCGATGTCGAGCGCGCCAAGGCGATCCTGTTCCATCCGCAACAGCGGCGCCTCCTCGACGCCTTCATGATCGGCGTCAATGAAGTGGTCTCCGGCAACAAGACGGCGAAGGCGGTGATGCCTGTCGCCGCCGAACGCGCGAATGCGGCGATCCGCGGATAGCAGCCGCAACGAAAGTGGCTCGCTCCAGCTCTTCATTTGCGCATGATCTTTTCGGAAAGCCGCTGCACACTTTTCCGGATCATGCTTTTAGATCTCGCGCGCGTCGCGGCGCCGGTAGACCAGCAGCATCAGCGGCGCGAGCTTGCGCATCAGACCGTGCGCCGGGATCGGCACCGGATTGGTGAACGGCAGTGCGAGCTCGCTGTCCGGCACGCCACGCACGGCTTTGGCGAGCTGGTCGCCGAGCGGGATCGTCAGTGCCACCGCGCGGCCGTTGCAGCCGGTCCAGCCATACGCATCCGGCCCGAGCCTGTGGATCCGCGGCAAAAAATCCGAGGTCATGCCGACGTAGCCGTTCCAGACATAGTCGAAGCTGACCTCACCGATCTGCGGCCAGAGCCGCTGCAAACGCTCGGTGACGCGCGCCTTCAGCCGCCCCGCCTTGTTGCCGGGCCCGATCACCGCGCCGCCGGTGACGAGGCGATTGCGCGCGTCGTAACGGGCAAAATAAAGTTCGCCGTGGGTATCCGACATCGCCTGCCGCGCGGGGATGATGGTCTTCCTGGCATTGTCCGAGAGCGGCTGCGTCGCCATCTGCCAGGACAGCACCGGCATCACCTCATGCGCGATGTCGGGCACGAGTCGCTTGGAGAACTCGCCGCTATAGGCATTGGTCGCCATCACCAGTGCACGGCCGGAAATCTCACCCTTCTCCGTCTTCACCACCCATCTGTCGTTGCGCCGCTCAAAACTCACGGCCGGGGAGCGTGCGTAGATGCGCGCGCCGAGGCCGAGGACGCTGCGCGCCAGTCCGCGCGCCAGCGCCAGCGGATTGATGTGGCCGCCGGTGCTGTTCCAGAAGCCGCCATACCAGGCATCCGAGCCCAGCATGTCCCTCACCTGCTCGCGCGACAGCAGTTCGACGGGCGCGCCGAATTTCGACCATTGCCGCACCCGCCGCTCCGCGATCTTGATGCGGCCCGGCGAATGCACCGGCTGCACCCAGCCGGCCTGCTCCTGCTCGGCCTCGATACCGTAACGCCGCGCCACGTCGAACAACGCCGATGCGCTGTCGCGCAACAGGTGGACGAAACGCTCGCCCACCGCGCCGTGTCGCGCGATGATGTCCTCGGGATCGGGGCGCGACAAAGTCGGGATCACCTGGCCGTTGTTGCGGCCGGAGGCGCCCCAGCCCGGCTCGGCCGCCTCCACGATCGCGACGTCGACACCGGCTTCGCGCAAGTGCAACGCCGTAGACAGCCCCGTGAAGCCGCCGCCGACCACGACCACATCCGCCTTCTCAGCTCCAATCAGCTCCGGCAATTCGGGCCCCCGCGGCGTGACCGCGGCCCACAGCGAATGCGGCCAGGCGACGGATGAACCACTCATCATCAATCTTTCCAAATTGTCCCAAGCGCCACGAGATACCGCATCTGCGGCTGTCGCAGTTGACAGCCGCTTGCAGGTGCGTTGTCGTCCTCCGCAGCCTAATCCACCCATTCATGCCGAGGAAATCAAGTGGCCCTCAAAAACGTCATCGGAATCGACCACGCCGTGGTCATGGTGAAGGATCTCGACAAGGCCGCGGAAAACTACAAGCGGCTCGGCTTCACCGTCTCGCCGCGCGGCACTCACAGCGCACATATGGGATCGGGCAATTACACCATCATGTTCGACCCCGACTATATGGAATTGCTCGGAGTGCTCGCGCCGACAGAACAGAATGCTCCGGCACGCGCCTTTCTCGAAAAGCGCGGCGACGGCATCGAGCGCATCGCCTTTACCGCGGTCGATTCCACGGCCGGCGCGGAGGAGATCCGCGCGCACGGATTTCCACCGGTCGGCCCGGTTGACTTCGAGCGGCCGGTGACGCTGCCAAACGGCACTGTGTCGGCGGCGAAATTCCGCGTCTTCCAGTGGCCCGTCGCGGAAGCGCCGGGCGGCGTGCGCATCTTCGCCTGCCAGCACAAGACACGCGAGACGGTATGGATTCCCGAACTGATGACGCACCCCAACGGAGCGAAGCGGTTGAAGCAGGTGCTGATTGCAAGCCCCGAACCCGCAAAGGACGCCGCGCACCTGTCACGCCTGATCGACCGCGAGCCAAAAGCAGAAGCCGACGGCGCGGCGACCGTGCCCTCCGGCGGCGACCGCGCCGACTTCGTGTTCTTGACGCTCGACCAGCTCGGGAAGCGCTATCCTGGCGTTCCGCTCGCAGGTCTTGCCGAACGCGGTGGTGCAGCACTTGTGCTGGTCAGCGGCGATCTCGCGGCGACCGAGAAGGCCCTCGGTGCAGCCGCCATGCGCAGCGGCGCTGCGATCTGCGTAGCGCCGGCCGCCGCCAACGGCACCTTGCTCGCCTTCGTTGCCGGCTGATTTGAAGTAATTCTTTAGCATGCGTTTACTCCGGGGGCCTTAGGGTCCCCGGCAGATCAAGCCGCAGGGCTCACGCGCATGTTTAGAGAAAGCTCGCCGATCGCCTATGATGCGCCGGCCGAACTGAAGAAGTGGCCATCGCTGAAGGGCCAGCGCCTCAAGGACCGAGGCCCGCCCTATCTCGTCTACAACGGCACGCTCGCCGAATGCGTGCGCGAGCTGATGGCAAAGCCCATCAAGGGCATCTCGCTGTACGACATCATGACGAGGCCGCAGCCGGCCTTCGACCAAACCGTGCTGTCGCCTGGCGATGCCGCCGAGATCGCAATGCGCAAGGACTTTCCCAAGGACTAGCCGCGCCTCCGTCTGGGGACGACGATTGTCTTGCAAGTAGGCTACATCCGCGAGCTCTTTGCGAGCGGCCTGTTCTGCGCAGGCGTTGTCGCTTCTCCCGGCCGGTCCAGAAACGCCACCGGCGTTCCGCGCTTGATGTTCGCACTGAGCGCCAGCGCATCCCAGTTGGTCAGCCGGACGCAACCGTGCGAAGCCGACTTGCTCACCTTGCCGGGATCGGGGGTGCCGTGAATGCCATAGCCTTCGGCGGACAGGTTGATCCAGGTCGAGCCGACAGGGTTGTTCGGGCCGGGCCTGATCGTGAAAGGCCTTCTCGATTTCACGCCCTTGAACCTGTAATCCGGATTGTAGCGATAGGTCGGATTTTGATTGATGGCCGTCACTTTCAGCGTGCCGCTCGGCGTCGGCTTCTCTGAACTGCCGACTGTCGCAGGATAGAACGCGAGCAGCTTTCCGCTGGCGTCGAACGCCCTCAGCGTCTGCCGCGCCTTGTCGATCTCGACGCGTGCGACCGGCATCGCATTCGGCTGCCCAATGACATTTGCAACGGCGATCATCTCGCCCGCCTTGTCGAACTTTTCTCCGGGGTTGATCGCGCTGAGCAACGCCTCGCTCATGTGGAATTTCTCCGCGAGCGCTTCGC
Source organism: Bradyrhizobium sp. UFLA05-108 (assembly GCF_059803455.1). Classification (NCBI taxonomy): domain Bacteria; kingdom Pseudomonadati; phylum Pseudomonadota; class Alphaproteobacteria; order Hyphomicrobiales; family Nitrobacteraceae; genus Bradyrhizobium; species Bradyrhizobium sp. UFLA05-108. The sequence goes on from NZ_JBANAZ010000004.1 coordinate 230,928, forward strand.
GCGGACTCGTGTAGTTCAGCGCCGCGAGACTCTTCATGGCCTCCATCTTCGCCGGCAGCTTCTTGAGAAACGGTCCCTTCACATCTGCTTCCGTGATCCTGTAGTCGACGATGACCGGGCCGTCGCTCGTCGCCGTGAGCTTGTCCCAGAGATGCGGCGTGATCGTCTTCTCGAGATTTAGCTCATTTGCTTCGGCAAAAGCGGACAACGCCTTCTGCGCGTTCTCGCCGAGCTTGCCGTCGATCTCGCCGGGCGAGAAGTGCGCCCGGTCGAGCAGGATCTGAAGCTTGACGACGGAGCTGCTCGGCTTATCGGAGCCTGTCGGCTTCGCGGGCATGACCGCGTCGTTGATCGCAGCGGCATCGAGGCCACCTGCGATGACAGGCGTCACCGCAAGGAACGAGAGCACCACGGCGGCAAGCGTTCGCAACATGCTGCATCCTCAGCCAGGGACTTCTCCGTAAAGTCACGGAACGCGACGAAGTTCCAGAGCGAGGAAAATACGGTGTTCCTGCACGGAACAGCAAAGATCGCAGCTTCGCCGCAATCGACTCGTCAAAAAGTCCCTATCCGCAGCGCATTTGCGGCCAACCCAGCTACAATTGAGGCTCACCCAAGCAATGCGATTTGTTTTCGCGGCGCTCGCCGCGTTCCTCGTCCTGATGCTCGACCTCGATGGACCGGCCAATCCGCCATCGAGCGCCAACACTCTCCTCATCGCAATCAGTCCATCCGAACAAATCTCCACCGCCTTCGCAGCGCTGTTTGAAAGGGCCAAGGCCGACGAGCAGTCGAATGCGACACCCGCACAAGAGAATTCTGCCCCGTCAGACGCGCCGGCGGATACCAGCACCGAACGCAAGGCGGAAGGGTCGCCGCACGATGCATTCTGTCACGCACTGCGCGAGGCCGCCGAGAACAGCGAAATCCCGGTCCCGTTCTTTGCACGCCTGATCTGGCAAGAGAGCCGCTTCCGCTCGAACGAGGTCAGCCACGCCGGGGCGCGAGGCGTCGCGCAATTCATGCCGGAAACCGCAGCCGAAGTCGGGCTCGACGATCCCTTTGATCCGTTCAAGGCGCTGCCCGCGTCCGCAAGGCTGCTGCGCAAGCTGCGTGATGATTTCGGCAATCTTGGCCTCGCCGCAGCCGCCTACAACGCCGGCAGCGGCCGCATCCAGAAATGGCTGGCGAAGCAGAGCGCACTTCCGCGCGAGACACGTGATTACGTCCGCATCATCACCGGCACCAGGGCGGAAGACTGGATCGAGGACGCCGACATGCTCGCGATCCGAATTGATCTTCCCAGCGAAGCGCCGTGCGAAGGCGTCGGCGGGTTATCCAAGACCAAGGAGGTCGCGTTCGTCTCGGCCTCACCTGCAGCAAGTGTCACGGCACTAATCCAGAAGGCGCAAGCCGCGGTGGCCACGGCAAAGCTCGCCGCGTACCAAGCACGCAAGCGGCTCGCACTGGTGCTCAAGAAAAGCACACCGTCGGCCAGTGCTACGCGGCTCGGTAAGGCGCGCAGCATGATCGCCGCACGCGCGGCGAGAAGCGCAAAGACCCACGCCGTTCGCATCGCATTGCGCGAGCGATCTTCGAGCTGATACGGAAGCCCCTCGACGATCTTTTGCTGGCTTCCGACCTGTGTTGAAATGCACGCAAGACGGACAGGCCACGGAACCTGCGATGTCGTTGAAGAGTGCCGGGATCATCGCCTATCGGATGCGGCCATCGGGCATCGAGGTCCTGCTCGTACATCCCGGCGGGCCATTCTGGCGCAACAAGGATCTGGGTGCCTGGTCGATCCCGAAGGGCGAATATCTTGAGGGCCAGAACGCCGAGGCAGCCGCGCGGCGGGAGTTCGCCGAGGAGCTCGGATTCGAGCTGACGGTGCCGCTGCTCGAGCTCGGTCAGGTCAAGCAACGCGGCGGCAAGATTGTCACGGCGTTCGCCACGAAGTTCGATATCGATCCGCAGTCTATTCGCAGCAACACGTTCGAGATCGAATGGCCACCGCGCAGCGGCAAGCGGCGGCGCTTTCCCGAGGTCGACCGCGCCGAATGGTTCGTGCTCGATACGGCACACGAGAAGATCAATGCGGGCCAGCGTCCGCTGCTCGATCGGCTGGCGCAGCGCGTCGACGGCGGCTCGGGATAGCTCGCGTTGGCGCGCCGCGCCAACGCCTCAGGGCAAAATCTCGAAAACAACCCCATGCAAAGTAGCCGGATGTCGCCGGCATGATCGACTTCGTCTTTTACGAAATCATTTGACACGTCGGGCAAATCAGTGGCAAATTGCCATCATCTCGAAATCCCCAGGACGCCCATTCCCTTCCGGTACTGCCCGCTCAGACCGGCTTCTCGTCATCCGTCACCGGCGAGGTGACCACCAGGAACACGAGATCGACCAGGCCTGAGTTGGAAATCGCGTGTTCGACACCAGGCGGCAGGAAGATGACGTCGTGCTTGCGCACGACACGGTTCTTGCCCGCGATCTCCATCAACCCCTCGCCTTCGAGGACGTGGTAGACCTGCTCCTGCACCTTGTGATGGTGGCGGGCGACATGAGCCATCGGCTGGTACATCGAGATACGGTAGTCGATGTGACGCGAGCCCGAATTCTCCGGCATCACCAGCGGTTTCGACAAGGCGCCGCCGAAATGGTTGGGGAATTCGCGCCAGGGCACTTCGGCGATGTTACGGATGAAGGCGCCGTTGGTTTCATCTGCCATGATCGAACTCCCTTCCGGATCAGTTCACGAGCGCGCCACCATCGACATAGACGATCGATCCGGTGGCGAAGCCGTTGACCATGAAGCTCAGGATCTGCTGCGCGATGTCTTCGGCTGCGCCGACGCGGCCAACCGGCAGCGCGGCGGCCGTCTTCGCCAGCATCTCGCGCCGCGCCGCTTCCGGCATCGCGGCGCGGATCGGCGTGTCGACCACGCCCGGCGACACCGCATTGACGCGCACCGGCGCAAGCTCCAGCGCGAGGGCTCGTGCCAGCGATTCCAGCGCACCGTTCGCGGCGCTGATGATCGCCGAGTTCGGACGCGGCCGCACGCTGAGAAAGCCGGTGACCAGCGTGAGCGAGCCGCCAGGCCTGATCTCTGCCTCGCGCGCCACGCGCCAGGCACCCCAGAACTTTCCTTCCATCGTGCCGCGCACGTCGTCCATGGCGACCGTCTTGAACGGACCCGTCTTGAGCTGTGCCGCGGTCAGAACGACGTGATCGACCGCGCCGGTGCGTCGGAACAGATCGGCGACGCTCCCATCGCTGGTCACGTCGGCCGGGATCGCAATCACATTCAGCCGCTCGGCGACGGCGTCGAGCTTCGCAGCATTGCGTGAGGCGATGATGACGTCCGCGCCCTGCTTCTTGGCGAGCTCGGCTGTGGCAAGCCCAATGCCGGAGGAGCCACCGACCACCACGACCTTCCTGCCTGCGAGCGTCATTCCCGTGTCCCCTGATGTTGCGTCTTGAAAGTCGCGTCGCGCGCGATCAGCCCGGCTGATAGCGCGTGCCGATGCCCGCCTTGCTTTGGCCGAGGCCCGGCAGCTCCCACACGCCGGCCCCGGCCGGGTTGACGTCGGCGGCGATATCAACGTCGATGAGATAGGGCTTGTTGGCCGCGATGCCCTTGCGGATGGCCTCGCCGATATCTGCGGCGCGATCCACCCGCACGCCCTCGACCCCGCAGGAGCGCGCCATCGCCGCGAAATCAGGATTGTAGCGCTGGCCGCTGACAGGGTCCTTGAAGTCCGTCGCGAGCTCGCGGCCGCCGAGATAGCCACGCTGCAAGCCGCGGATCGAAGCATAGGCGTAGTTGTTCCAGACCACCCACACCACGGGCAGATCATATTCGACGGCGGTACCCAGCACGTTGGCATGCATGAAGAAGGCGCCGTCGCCGCACACCGACACACAGGGCCGATCGGGCGCGGCGAACTTCGCACCCATCACCCCGGCGACGCCAAAGCCCATCGGACCAAACCCCATCGAGCCGATCAGCGAATCCGGCCGCTTCGGCTTGCAGAAGCCCAAGAGCCAGTTGTGGTGCACGCCGATGTCACTGACGAGGATGGCGTCCTCCGGGAGCGCCTTGTCGATCTCGGCAGCGGCGCGCTGCGGGTTGATCGGGGTAGTGTCGTCGGAAAAGCCAGGCGCGACGAACTTGTCCCATTCCCTGCGGTAGCCATCGATCTGCGCCAGCCATTTCTTGCGCGCATCGGACTTCCTGAACAGGTTGTCGCGACGATCGAGCTCGGCATGCACCTGCCGCAGGAAGGTGCGGACGTCGGCCATCAGCCCGAGCGCGACCGGATAGTTGCGGCCGATCTCCTCGGGGTCGATGTCGACGTGGATGAGCCGGGTCGGCGGGATGGTGAAGGAATAACCGGGAATCCACGAGCTCGAGGTGCGATCGTCGAAGCGAACGCCGAGGGCGAGCAGCACATCGGCCTGACGCGTTGCGTGATTGGCCTGATAGTGCCCGGCACGCGCGACGAGACCGAGCGCCAGCGGATGACTGACGTCGAGCGCGCCGAGACCAGAGGCTGACGCCGCAACCGGAATCTGCAGCCGCTCGGCGAGCCAGCGGAGCTCGTCCGCAGCACCGCCGTAACGCACGCCCTGCCCGACCAGCATCACAGGGCGCTCGGCAGCGAGCAGCATATCGACCGCCTTGACCACGCCTTCGGGATCGGCGCCGCAGCGGCTGGAGATATTTGCGTTCCAGTCGATCGCCTTCGGTGCTTCTTCCGCGGCCGACTCCATGAAGACATCGAAGGGGACGTCGACCACCACCGGCCCCGGCCGTCCCGTGATCATGGTCTTCCAGGCCTGCCGCACCGCAAGCGGCACCATCTCGCCGCGCGTCGGCTGAAACACCTTCTTGCAGATCGAACGCACCGTGGAGGGAAAATCGGCCTGATGGTGCCGGTACATTTCCTGGAACGCGCCGCGATTGAACTGGCTGGTCGGCACGTTGCCAGTGATCGCCATGAACGGCACGGAATCGAGAAAGGCATTCGCAAGCGAAATCGGCAAATTGGCCGACCCTGGCCCGCAGGAGGTGAAAGTCGCAGTCGGACGCCCGGAGACGCGGTAGTAAACGTCGGCCATGAAGCCGGCGACGCTCTCATGATGAACCGAAATCGTCTTGATCTCGGACGAACGCTCATACAGCGCGTCGATAAACTGGATATTGCCGTGGCCGCACAGCCCGAACACCTGCGGCACCTTCTCCTGGATCAGGTAGTCGACAATGACCTGGGCGCCGTTGAGCATGTTTCGCGACATTCAACTCGTCTCCCTGCGGCCCGACGGCTTCTTTTCGATGCGGCGGCCATCGTTGAGCCGCCGGCACCCTATTTCTCATAATGCTGTACGTCAATTTATATTGTGATAACCTTCGTTCCAGGGAAACGCGCGAGGCTCCGCTGCCAATCGCGTGTTAGTGTCAGGACTCGAGCCATGATGGATTCATCGAAGGGGGCATTTTCCTTGAGATCGCGCACCACGCCCGGCACTCGTGAAAAGCCCGCAAGCCCGCGCAAGGCGGCCATAGCAGAACTGGTCCCGCCGACCCCGACGGATGGCGACGACGCCGAGGACAAGCAGCGCGGCGGCGGCGTGCAGTCGCTCGGCCGCGCCTTCTCGATTCTGGAAGAGGTTGCACGGCATCGCGAAGGGATTGGCCTCGCCGAATTGAGCAAGCTCGTCGGCCTGCACAACTCGACCACTTTTCATCTCGCCAAGACGCTGGTCTCGCTCGGCTATCTCCGGCAGGAAAAGGCCAACAAGCGCTATCGCATCGGCCGTCCACTGTTTGCGCTCGCGGCATCCGCGCTCGACGAGATCGAGATGGTCAATGTCGCAACGCCCGTGCTGGAGGATCTGTCGCGGGAGACCAGCGAAAGCAGCCATTTTGCCGTGCGCATGGGCGATGCCGTCATCGTCATCGCGCGCACCAGCGGGCCGGGCGCGTTCCAGCTCACGGACCGTGTCGGCGTGGTACGGCCTGCGCATTGCACGGCACTGGGCAAGATCATTCTTGCCTCGCTGCGTCCCGAACAGCTCAAGCGTTTCCTCGATCGCGCCGAGCTGAAGCCGTCGACGCCGAAATCCATCACCGATCCTGGCGTGCTGATGCGCGAGATCGCCGAGGTGCAGCGTACCGGCGTCGCCTTCGATGATGGCGAGTTCAATTCGGAAGTGCGCTGCGTCGCCGTGCCGGTTTTGGATTTCACCGGACAGGCGATCGGGGCGCTCGGCATTTCCGGACCGATCTGGCGACTGTCCAACCAGGCGCTGCATGCGAGCGCGCAGGTCGTCCAGGTCGCGGCCAACCGTCTCTCCGCGGAGTTCGGCGCCAATACCACGACATCCAAGCCAGCAGCGAAAAAAGTCTAAGTGGCGCGCAAGCGGCGATTTTGCCGGTTGACACCGGCAACCGCGTTCGGGATTATCCTCCAGCATTAAAAAAGCATCTCTCACAATATCGCATAGTCGATACTGAAGGGGGACACCGCGATGCACCGGGGAGGAGGCTTTGAGATGATCCGCACCAGCCGACGGACATTGCTAAGGGCGAGCGCGGCGTTTGCCGGCGCATCCGCGCTTGGATTTCCCGCCATCGCGCGCGCCCAGGTGGAGAAGATCAGGATCGGACACCTGACGCCGCTGACCGGCTTTCTCGGCGTAATCGGCGGCTATGCCCAGCTCGGCGTGAAGCTCGCCGCCGACGAGATCAACCAGTCCGGTGGCATCCTGGGCAAGCAGATCGATCTGCTCTCCGAAGACTCCGTCAACCCCGCGACCGCCGCGACCAAGGCGCAGCGGATGCTGGAACAGGATGGCGCCGTCGTGCTGCTCGGGGAGATCTCGTCGGCGTCCTCGCTCACGATCATGCAGGTCGCCGAGCGCAACAAGAAGGTGTTCTTCTCGACCGGCGCGCGCTCCGACGCGCTGCGCGGCAAGAACTGCAACAAATATTCCTTCCACTGCGACATCCCCAACACCGTGATGGTCAATGCGGTTGGCACCGCGCTGTCGCAGAAGGGCATGGTGAAGGGTAAGAAATTCTTCACGCTCACCGCCGACTACATCTTCGGTCATGACCTGTTGAAGGCGGCCAAGGCCTTCTTCGGCACGCACGAGGCCAATCTGATCGGCGACGAGCTGATCGCGACCGACGTCACCGATTTCAGCCCGTATCTTCTGAAAGCGCGTCAAGCCAAGCCCGATGTGGTGTGCTGCAACCTCGCCGGCAACCAGGTCACCAATCTCGTCAAGCAATATGCCGAGTTCGGCCTGCCCTATCCGCTGGTCGGCTTCAATCTCAACACCGGCGATGCCTGGGCGGCGGGCGCCGGCAATCTCAGCGGCACCTGGCCGACAGTCTGGTATCACACGCTGGACAATCCGACCTCGAAGGCGTTCGTCACGGCCTTCAGCAAGAAGTACGGCAAGCCGCCGGAAAACCACGCCTGGATCGACTATGTGACGCTCAAGCTGCTCGCGGAGGCGATCAACACGACCAAGTCGACCGACAGCGGCGAGCTGATCGGCTATTTCGAGAAGCAGTCCGAGTTCGACATCGGCAAGGCGCGCAAGGCCTATTTCCGCTCCTGGGATCATCAGCTCGTGCAGGAGGCCTATCCGTTCACGGTGAAGCCGAAGGAGCAGATGAAGGACCAGTGGGACATGCTGGTGCTGGGCGACGCCGTGCCGGCGGCGAACGATCCTCTCGAACAGATCTATCCGACCAGGGAACAGAATCCCTGCGAGATGAAGGCCTGACGCACGCTCTCGCGCAAAATGGTCAGTGGCGCCAGCGGCGTCGGCAGAGCAGCCGGCGCCGCTTTGCCAGGGTGATGGACGCAACATGCAGTTCGAGTTCTTGCTGGAACAGGTGGTGAATGGCCTCGTGCTCGGCGGCTATTACCTGCTCATCGCGCTCGGGCTGTCGCTGATCTTCTCCGTCGGCGGCATCGTCAATCTCGCGCACGGCGCCTTCTATGCGCTCGGCGCCTATGTCTTCGTCGAGCTGACGCATCGCCTCAGTTTCGGCGCGTCAGTGGTGATCTCGCCACTTGCCGTGGCGCTGCTCGGCATCCTCTTCGAGCGCTTCATCCTGCGCCGTTTCTATACGTCCGACCCGATCCTCAGTCTTCTTGTGACCTTCGGCCTTGCCATGGTTGCCGAGCAGGCGATCCGCATGATCTGGGGCGCGGCGCCGGTGTCGGCCGAGATCCCGCAAAGCTTTCGCGGCTCGGTGATCGTCGGTGATTTTCTGTTTTCGCGCTATCGCCTGCTGATCTTGGCGGTGGTGGCAGTGGTGCTCGTCGGCATCTGGCTGCTCCTGCACAAGACCTCGTTCGGACGCGTGGTGCGCGCCGGCATCCAGCGGCCGGACATGGTGGCCGCGCTCGGCATTCGGCTTCAGCCCTACATGACCGCAATCGTCATGCTCGGCGTCGGCATGGCCGCGCTCGGCGGCGCGTTCTTCGCGCCGATCACGACCGTGCATCCGGCGATGGGCGCCGAGATCATGACGGTCGCCTTCGTCGTCGTCGTGATCGGCGGCCTCGGCAGCTTTTGGGGCGTCGTCATCGCCGCCCTGCTCGTCGGCGTCGTGCGCGGCATCGCCATTCATTTCGAGCCGGCCGCGGGCGAAGCCTCGATCTACATCCTGATGTTCCTGGTGCTACTGGTGCGACCGCGCGGCCTGCTCGGCGAACGCATCGAGAAGTTCGAATGAGGCGGGCGTCCACCTTCGACAAGCTGAAACCGCTGCTGATCGCGGCGATCGCAGTGATCGCACTGCCGTTCGTGCTGAGGGCCCTCGGCCTGTCACTCAACACCGGCACCTGGGTGATCGGACTTGCGATCGCCACCATGGGGCTCAACCTCTGCATCGGTTACACCGGCCTCGTCTCCTTCGGCCACAGCACCTGGTTCGGCGTGGGCGCGTACGCGGCAGGCCTGATCCAGCTCCGCTTCTTTCCGGGCGAGATCTGGCTGCCGCTGCTGCTCTCGACGGTTATCGTCGGCGCGGCATCGGCGGTCGTCGGCGCGCTGATCCTGCGCCGGCGCGGCGTTTATTTCTCGCTTTTGACGTTGGCGCTCGCGGCACTGGTCTATACGACGGCGTTCCGCTGGACGAGCCTGACCGGTGGTGAGGACGGTCTCGGCGGGCTGAAGCGCGGCCACGTCGGCCCGCTCGATCTCGACAATGCGGTGGCCTATTACGCCGTCGTCGCCACGATCGGCCTCGTCGTCCTCTACCTCCTGTTGCGCCTGGCGCGCTCGCCGTTCGGCCATGTGCTGGTCGCGATCCGCGAGAACCAGCTGCGCGCGACGTTCCAGGGCTATCCGGTCGAACGCTACAAGCTCGCGGTCTTCGTGATCTCGGCGGTAGTCACAGGCATTGCCGGCGCGCTGATCGCGTTCCTGAACTATCTCGTCTCGGCGGAGGCCGTCTCCGTCCCGTTTGCCGGCGAGCTTCTTGCGATGGTCGTGATCGGCGGCATGCGCAGCATGCTCGGCCCCGCATTAGGCGCGTTGTTCTTCATCCTGTTCCGCGAGTTGTTCTCGATCTGGACGTCGGACTGGTTGCTCTGGTTCGGCATCACCTTCGTCGCCTTCGTGATGTTTTCGCCCGGCGGCCTCGTCGGCATCGGCGCGCTGATCATGCGTCGCATCCAGCCTGCCAGCGAAGAGTCGGCAGCGATGAGCCGGCGCAAGATCTATGATGGCCTGCCGCTGCCGGCCTTCCTGCGGACCGAGGCGCTGAAGGGCACGGTGCTCGAGGTGAGCGGCGTCTCGAAAAAGTTCGGCGGCATCCGTGCCGTGCACGATGCGAGCATCAGCATCAGTGCCGGCGAAATCCACGCGCTGATCGGGCCGAACGGCGCCGGCAAGACCACGCTGTTCAACCTGGTCTCCGGCCTTTACGCGCCCGACCAGGGCAGCATCCGCCTCAACGGCCGTGAGGTTGCGGGCGTACCATCGAACCTGATCTGCCATCGGGGGCTGGCACGCTCGTTCCAGATCACAAACCTGTTCCGCGGCCTCACCATTTACGAGAACCTAAGGCTCTCGCTTCAGGCGCGCCGGCCGATGCGCTTCAACATCTGGAACGACATCGACGCGTACGAAGAGATCCACGCCGAGACGGCTGAGCTGATCAAATTCCTCGGGCTCGAAGGCATCGAGGAGATTGAGGGCGGCGAGCTCTCCTATGGCGGGCAGCGACTTGTTGATTTGGGCATCGCGCTCGGCTGCAAGCCGCAGGTGCTGCTGCTCGACGAGCCGCTCGCGGGCCTTGCCGCCGCCGAGCGCGAGCGCGTCTCCAACCTCGTCAAGAACATCGCCGCCAACATCCCGGTGCTGATCGTCGAGCACGACATCGACCGCGTGCTCGGCTTCTCAGCCGTCGTCACCGTGATGAACCAGGGCGAAGTGCTGATGTCGGACTGCCCCAATGCGGTGCGCGCAGATCTGCGGGTGCAGGAGATCTACACCGGCACGGGCATCCCCGCCGTCGCGCATCAGCGCAGCGATGATGCCGCAAGCGCGACAAAGCCGATCCTGCGCTTCGAGCACGTCAACACGTTTTACGGCAAGAGCCACATTCTGAACGACGCCTCGCTCGACGTGCGCGAGGGCGAGATCGTCGCGCTCCTGGGTCGCAACGGCGCCGGCAAGTCGACGCTGCTGAAAACGCTCGCAGGCCTCGTGCCCGCGGCATCCGGCAGCATCGACTATCGCGGCGAGGACATCGTGCACCTCGACGCGCCCGACATCGCGCGCCGCGGCATCGGCTATGTGCCGCAGGGCCGCGGCCTGTTCGCCGGCATGACCGTCCGGGAGAACCTCGCGCTCGGCCGCCTCGCACGCAAGACCGACGGCAGCGACGGCGTGGTCTGGGACGAGGCGCAGATCCTGCGCACCTTCCCGCGACTGAAGGAGCGCATGAACGTCGCGGCAGATTATCTGTCCGGCGGCGAGCAGCAGATGGTGGCGGTCGCCCGGGCGATGTCCGGCAATGTTCGCCTGCTGCTGCTCGATGAGCCCTTCGAGGGGCTTGCACCGGCGGTGACGCTCGAGCTCTTCAAGGTTTTCGACCAGCTCCGGCGACACACGTCGATCGTGATCGTCGAGCACAATCTCGACCTCGTGCTCGCGCTCGCCGATCGCGTCTTCGCGCTGGAGCGCGGCGCGGTATTCCACCAGGGCCCAGCCAAGCCGCTTCTGACTGACCTCAGCTATCGCAAGCAGATCCTGTGGCTTTAAGCTGCGAGGCGCGCCATGTCAGGCCGGTTTGGCCAGCCCCATCAAAACTCTCGAAGACAACCCCGATGCAAAGTAGCGGGGACGGGAGGCACAGGCCTTACGATTTTACGAAATCCTTTGACACGTCGGGCAAATCACCGGCATAATGCCATCATTGCCAAATCCCTGAAGCGACCCACGGCGTGCCCGGCAACGGCGCGTCGCGACACCTTGCGCGCAAAACATCCTCAACGACATCAGCAATCGGTCCGGCGGGCCGCGGACAGGCGATCGGCCTGGCGCGCATCCACCCACGCGCCTGCGCCGACCCAAGGAAGCAGCGACATGACGCCCTCTTCGAACCACAACACCGCGGCAATCGCAGCAGGCGATCGACCGCAAACGACAGAATTCCCGAGGATCAAGTTCTCCAAACGCGGCTTTGAGATCGACCATCCGGATCTGGAGACGGGCGAACGGCTGATGGCTGAGACGTTCGGGGTCGCCGACAGCGACGCCATGTACGGCATTCTCAAGCAACTGGTGAAGGCGAGCGTGAACGGCAACAAGCTCGACCACGCCAACCTCGCCTTCATGATTTCGATGATGCAGGGCATCAAGCCCCGGGATGCCATCGAGGCCATGCTGGCGGCGCAGATGATCGCCGTGCACGTTACCGCGATGCGAAGTGCGCATCATCTCGCCAGCGCCGGCGACATCCAGTGCCAGGACAGCGCCGCCCGTGCGCTCGGCAAGCTCGTACGTACGTTTCCGGCCCAGATCGAGGCGCTCAACCGCTACCGGAACAAGGGCGAGCCGGCCATCACCGTGCAAAACCTGTCGGTGCAGGACGGCGGCAAGGCCATTGTCGGCAACGTCACGCAGCACGCGCGCATGATCGTGTCGGAGGCGAGCCCGGTAGCCGCGCTAGCGAATGCGCGGACGGTCCCGATGACACCTGTCGGCGGACGGGACCCCGTCGACGCAAGCCAAGATGCCTCCGCATGAGCGGCGGTCACGCCCGCACCACGAGCGCGATGCTGGCAAGCCCGCGCTGCGGCGCCAGAACGCGCAGCGGCGGCATCTGTCGCGCACCGGCAACGCAGGGTAAGAGGCGCTGCCGAATGCACGGCGGCGCGGAGAGATCGGGCGCGCCACGGGGAAACAGGAATGCCCGGAAGCATGGGCTGTTCACGAAGAAGGCCATGGCCGAGCAAAAGCAAATTCAGGAATTGTTGAGTGAGACGCGGAGACTGCTCAGGGAGCTCAAGTGAGACTGGCCGATTGCTCCGAGCGGGCGGCCCTTTTCGTCCTGCATTGACCCTTGATGTCACCATTCAATGGACTGCGCGCCTCCGCGGAAGAGGCGATTATCGTTGCTATCCGGCTGCCTCGCAGGCGATGCTCTCCCAACGGGTTCACTCGGTCGCCCGAGCGACACACAGAGGGGAGACAACATGAACTTCGCTTCTGCCGCCGCATTGACACTTATCGGCTGCCTCGCCGGCTTCAATTCAGCAAACGCACAAGGAGCCGCTATGAAAACGACGCCGACGACCAAAATTCTCGCCATCGGGACAATCAATCCCGGTTTTGAACAATCGCAGGTGTTTGCTGTCCTACCGGAGGAAGTTCGGGAAACTGTCGACCTTTACCTCGATGGCAAGATCGAGCAGTGGTACTCGTTACAGGGAAAGCCGGGCGTGGCGTTCATCATCAACGTCACTGATCCGGCGGTCGCTCACGAAATGCTCGAAAAGCTGCCTTTGGGTAAGGCACATATGATGAGCTTCGAACTGATCCCCATTGGCCCGCTCAACCCGCTTCGCTTTTTGCAGGGCATGCAGCCGAAACCTTGAGATATGCAGGGCCTTACTCGGACGTCATCTCGCTACCGCCGACGACGCCAGGGCTCTGCATGCCATGCTCTAAAAGCAGATGAGCGAGACTTGCTCGGAGTCACTTGGCGGCAATGGTCTCCTTGAACAGTTCGACCTTGCCGCAGGCGTTGTCGGTCACCGCAAAGACCTCGAACAGATCGATCTGCGGCTTCATGCCGTAGCGCTGGATGATGCCCTCGAGCCACGGCCCGGAGTAGAACGCCTTGGCGTCCTCGATGCGCTCCCACTGGTACACGCCGCCCGCCCAGCCGCTCTCGGACCAGATGAAGTGCTTGCTGATCAGCCCTGTCACTTCGCGGAAGTTGGGTGCGATCTTGTGAAAGTGCTCGCGACACGCCGCGTAGTCGATCTGCGGCGGCAGTTTGTATCGTACAACGGCGGTAATCATGCGACCTCCTTGCAAGGATGCCCCGGAGCAACATTGATGACATTCCCGCAATCGAGCAAGTGAAGCGAAGGGTCGACATGGATCAAGGGCGCGAAACCCAACCGGTAGCTTGCCGCGAGTAGGTCAACACGATTGACGAGAGCCTTGATCGTCGCGCAGCTATCTCCTTCCAATTTTTTGCGTTAGTGTGAAACGCTTCATACCAGTGCAGCCGACGGGCTCGGATGATGCCCAAAGCAAGAGAGGCGAGCTAAGGCCCCACAAAGCGCCACCCGGTTCCGATGGGTTTTTTCCATTCACACGCGAGTTTGGGAGCAACACATGGAAAAGCGCGAAATTGACAACAGCTTGACGCAAGGTCTGTCCGAGGCAAAGCGAGGTGCCCTCTCTCGCCGCTCGGTGCTCACCTTGGTTTGCACCGTCGGCGCCGCGGCGCCGTTTGGGATGTTCGGAGCAGCTCGCGCGCTGACGGCATCCGGGACTGGATCGCTGTCTGATATTCCGGCCGAGCCCTTTATTTGCCGCGTCGCAGCGAGCAGCGAAGAGCTGCAGGGCCCGCCCCGCCAACTCAAGATCGCCTGGAACGCGAACGCGGCCTGCACAGTCGCTGCGCCAGTCGCCAAGGAACGGGGTATCTTCGCCAAGCACAACCTCGATGTCGATTTCGTCAATTTCGGGGGTTCGACCGACCAGTTGTTGGAGGCGATTGCAACCGGCAAGGCGGATGCTGGTCTAGGATTGGCCCTGCGCTGGCTCAAACCGCTGGAGCAAGGTTTCGACGTTCGGATCACCGCCGGGGTGCATGGCGGCTGCATCCGGCTCCTCGGCTCCAAGGCCGCGAACATTGACAGCCTGGAGTCCCTGCGCGGCAAGGCGATCGCGATCAGCGATCAAGCGAGCCCCGCGAAGAACTTCTTTTCGATCTACTTCGCCAAGAAGGGCATCGATCCGGCCCAAGAGGTAGAGTGGCGCCAGTACCCGGCCAATCTGCTCGCGCTTGCCGTCGATAAGGGCGAAGTGCAGGCGCTGGCCGAGATCGATCCGCTGCCCTATCTGTGGCTCAAGGACGGCAAGCTCAACGAGATCGCGACGAACTTGACGGGTGAATTCGTCGATCGAACCTGCTGCGTTCTCGCGATACGTGGCAGCCTCACCCGAAACGAAATGCCGGTGGCGGCCGCTCTCACACGATCGATACTGGAAGCGGCAGACCGAGTTGCCACCGATCCCGCCGATGCCGCAGCAATCTATTCGGGCTATGGCGGGAAAGGGTCCGTAGAGGATCTCGCCACGATGTATCGCAGCCATACTCACCACAATCATCCCGTCGGCGCGGTGCTCAAGAAGCAGCTTTTACAGTACACCGATGAACTCAAGGCAGTGAACGTCATCAAGCGAAGCACTGATCCGGCCAAGTTCGCCGAACGGATCTATCTTGACGTTCTAAGCTGAGCCGATTGGGAAGATTCGCAGTGAGCTCGGTCATCGACGAAGTGCCGAGGCCATCAGAGAAATCGGGTTTCGGCGTTTTTGAACGTTCAACCACTGGGCCGTTAATCGGCGGACTATCTGTGGCCGCCGCATGGTCTGTGGTTGCCGCGCTCACTGCGTTCTGGCCGGATAGACCCGAAAACGATTGGATCTACACGGACGGCCTCGCCATTGCTTGTGGAGCATTGGCCGTTGCCCTTGCCTTGGCGGCCGTTGCCGGCGTTCGTTTTTCTGCTTTTCAGCGTCTCAAGCGGCTTTTCCCCTGGCTGTTCGCGCTTGCGCTGTTTTTGGCTGCCTGGGAGGTCGTGACAGCAAAGCTCGGATTGCTTCCGTTGCCGTTTTTTCCGCCGCCGCAGGCCATCGTCGAAGTCGTCATCGACGACTGGGGGCGGCTGGTTGAAGGCATCTTCGCCTCGGCTCGTCTGCTCGCGACCGGTTATCTTATCGGTGCGGCGGTGGGGTTTGTGACCGGCGTGGCGATCGGCTGGTCGCGGCTCGTCGGCTATTGGATCCACCCAGTCTTGCGATTCATCGGGCCGCTGCCCGCGACGGCCTGGCTGCCGCTCGCATTTTTCGTTTTCCCGTCGAGCTTCAGCGCCAGCATTTTCCTGATTGCGCTCGCCACCGGATTCCCGGTCACCGTGCTCACCTGGTCGGGTGTCGCCGGCGTGAAGAGCGCCTATTACGATATCGCGCGGACATTGGGAGCGACTCAGCGTTTCCTCGTGCTCAAGGTCGCCATTCCGGCGGCAATGCCGCATGTCTTCGTTGGCCTGTTCATGGGCCTCGGCAACTCGTTTGCGGTTCTCGTCGTTGCCGAAATGCTGGGCGTGAAGGCGGGGCTCGGCTGGTATCTGCAATGGGCGCAGGGTTGGGCGGCTTACGCCAACATGTACGCCGCGCTGCTGCTCATGGCGTTCCTATGCTCCGGACTGATCACGTTGCTGTTCCGCTTGCGGGACCACCTGCTATCCTGGCAGAAAGGTCTGGTGCGGTGGTAGCGGCGATCGCAAGCGAAAACCCGGTCCGCGGATCCGCGCTGACGCTCCGCGAAGTAAGCCATCGCTTCGATCTCGAAGGGCAACCGCTGCCGGTATTGGACCGCATCAGCCTGCAGGTCGGCCGCGGCGAATTCGTCGCTCTCCTGGGACCGAGTGGGTGCGGAAAATCGACCCTGCTGCGGCTGGTTGCAGGGCTCGACACACCAACAGCCGGCTCCCTGCTAACGGAGGGAAAGGAGATCGAAGCGCCCGATCCGTCGCGCGTCGTCGTTTTTCAAGATCCCACGCTTTACCCATGGCGGACGGTTTGGAGCAACGTTGCTCTGGGCCTGGAGGCACGCGGGTTGCTGCGTTCCCATCGAGGACGTATTGAAGACGCCCTGCGCCTGGTCGGGCTCACGAGTTTCGCCAATGCCTACCCGCACCAGCTTTCCGGCGGCATGGCGCAACGCGCGGCTCTGGCGCGCGCGCTGGTCAACGACCCGAAGCTGCTCATTCTCGACGAGCCATTGGGCCAGCTCGACTCGCTGACGCGCATCGCGATGCAGGCGGAACTTGTATCACTTTGGCAGCGCTCAAGCTTCACGGCGCTGCTGGTCACGCACGATGTCGAGGAGGCGCTCTTGCTTGCCGGCCGCGTCGTCGTGCTGAGCGACCGACCAGCACGGATCAAGGCCGAGATCGTCAACAGCCAGCCCTATCCACGCCACCGGGGCGATCCACGCTTCGTTGAGCTTCGTCGCGAAGTGTTCGAGCATCTCGGCCTCGATGAGGCATGGTAACCGTCAAAGGAGCTCGCCGAGTCCAGAAATCGAGCGAGCGCACGGAGACTTCGATGACCTCCGAATTCAACGTCCACAACGCCGCGGGCTATGAGCAGCTCATGGGCCGCTGGAGTCGACGACTCGCGCGGCTATTCATCGACTTCACAGGGGTTGCCGACGGCGAAAGGATTCTCGACGTCGGCTGCGGCACCGGGAGCTTGACCTTCGCGCTCGCCAAAACCGCTGACCTCGCCGAAATCGCCGCAGTCGACTATTCGCCGGTCTTTGTCGAAGAGGTGATCCGGCGCAACACACACCCGCGAATAAACGTCCGGCAAGCGGATGCCTGCGCCCTGCCCTTCGAGGACGGCGCGTTCGACCGCGCTTTGGCGCTTCTCGTGCTCCACTTCGTTCCCGAAGCCGGCAAGGCAGTAGCCGAGATGCGCCGCGTCGTTCGGTCGGGCGGCGTGGTCGCGGCAGCGGTGTGGGATCATCTCGGCGGCATGCCCGGCATGCGCATGATGGTCGACACGGTGGCGGCACTCGGTGAAAGCGGGCGACAGCTGCGCAGTCGCTATTGCTTTCAACCGATGATGCAGCCGGGAGAACTGAGGCGGAATTTTGTCGAACAGGGTCTCGTGGACGTGGCGGAAATGGAGCTGATGATCCGCATGGACTACCAAAGCTTTGCCGACTATTGGGCGCCGATTGCCGCTGGCGAAGGGCCGCTCGGCAAATATGTGGCATCGCTCGACGCTACGGAGCGAGCGCGCACCGACGCCGCCGTGCGCGATGCCTACGAGGCTGGCCGGCCCGATGGCCCGAGGTCCTTTGCAAACGTCGCCTGGGCCTGCCGTGGCATCGTTCCCTAGCTCGACCCGCCTCAAGAAGTTCCGCACCGCGAATTCGCTAGAGCATGGTCCGGAAAATGTATGAAGCGGTTTTCCCTCGCGACAAACGCGGAACACGGCGTCACATCGTCGTTCATCCCTGTGAAGTACAGGCGACGATGATACGCGAAGGTCCAGCCGAACCGCCGCAGCTCAACGTCGCCGGGACGACGGAAGGCAGGTGGGCTCGTCCCTATGGCATGCTGTTTACGGCGCTGGTCTCGGCCGCGGTCATCGTCATCGCGATCTATCTTGTCGCCACATAATCCGAGCAGGCCACGTCACGCATCCGACGCCCTGCGTAGCCGGGGATTTTTGGTCGCGTACGCGGAGCGTCCATCTACTCCTCTTTTGTTGAGTGCCACGCCGCCCTCCCCGCCGGCAGAACGTCTCCATTGCCCGATCGTTGCTTCACAAAATGCGTGTCCTTCGTCGCCAATGAAACCTGCGCCGAAAACCATCCTGTTCCGCATCGCGGTGACGATGAGTTTTGCTCCGCTTTACCCACAGGACCTCCGACGCGTATCCCCTCCGTTCCGCTCACCGCGAAACTCTGCCTGAAATCCGCATGCCGGCCGTTGAAGATCGAAGAACAGGACGCGGAACTGGGATGAACAACGCCATGGTTCACATCGGCGACGTCAGGGCGACCTTTGTGACCGCCGTGAGCCATCACGCGTGTGGCCGTCTTGCTGAGGCGGGGGCGCTGTGCCGTGCCATCCTGGCGAAAGACCATCGCCATCGGGATGCCATGGTGCTGCTGGCGGTGGCGCTCTGCCTCGACGGCACGCCCGAAGCGCGCGCTGAGGCGATCGAGCTGCTGCAGCGCGCCTTGGCGATCCGCCAGAACGATGCGCAGGCACTTGAGATTCTCGGCGACGCCTTCACGGTCGACGGCCGCCGCGTCGATGCCATCGCGTGTTATCGGCGCGCCATCCGATTGGCGGCGGCTCGCGCCCAGCTCCATTCCAAGCTCGGTATTGCCCTCAACGACAGCGGTCAGCACGCCGAGGCGGTCGAGGCCATGCAGCAGGCCGTGACCCGCGATCCGAACTCGGCCGTGATTCACTTCAATCTGGGCGTGGTGCTCAAGGATGCCGGCCGGCCGGATGCCGCCGTGGATGCTTACCGGCGGGCGATCGAACTCCGTCCCGACGGAGCCGATGCCTACGTCAATCTCGGCCTTGCGCTCGAGGAGCTCGGTCGCCACAACGAGGCAATCGTGTGCTACCGCAAGGCGCTGGTCCTCGATCCCGCGAACGTTGAAGCTTCCATTAATCTCGGTGCTGCCCTCGAAGAGCTTGGCTGTCGTGATGAGGCGGTCGCGGCATGCCGCCAGGCGCTGGCGCTCGATCCCGCGCATGTTGACGCACATATCAATCTCGGCGTTGCCCTCCAGGGGCAGGACCAGCTCGACGCCGCGATCGCATGCTATCGGCAGGCCCTCGTGCTGGATCCAGAGAACGCGAAGGCATTGTCCAATCTCGGCGTCGCCCTCCAGCAACAAGGTCGCGGCGAGATTGCGCTCGACGTCGTTCAGCGAGCTGCGGCGCTGGCACCGAGCTCTGGCAAGATCCGGTTCAACCTGGCAATCAACCTGTTACGGCACGGCAAACTTGACCAAGGCTGGGACGAATACGAGTGGCGCTGGCGCGGCGGCGTTCGCAACCTCAGCGCGCCGAACCTGCCGCAACCGCTCTGGCAAGGCGAAGATCTTGCTAACCGCACCCTGCTTGTGCGCTCTGAGCAGGGGCTCGGTGACGTCCTGCAATTCGTCCGTTATCTTCCGCTGCTGGCGCGCGCCGGCGCCCGCGTGATCCTGCTTGCGCCCCGCGGGCTCGAGCGGCTGCTGCGCTCATCGCTCGCCGGAGTAACGGTGATCGGTGAAGACGCGCAACGGCCGCACTTCGACTTTCATATTCCGCTCATGAGCCTGGCGCGGCTATTCAGGACCGATCTCGACAACATTCCGGCCGAAATCCCCTATCTTGTCGCTGATCCGGCGGCAGTCGCGGCCTGGCAGCAGCACCTCGGTGCCGACGGCGACCTCCGTGTGGGGGTCGTCTGGTCCGGGAACCCCAAACACAGGGGTGATCGCCAGCGCTCGATCGCCGCGGCCGCTTTGCTACCCGAACTGCTTACTCCCGGAGTACGGCTCTATGGCCTGCAGAAAGATGTCCGGCCTGCGGATCATGCCGCATTGCTCGAACTGTCGCACGCCGTTACCGATCTGTCGCCGCATTTGAACGATCTCGCAGACACGGCGGCTGCCCTGTGCGCCCTTGATCTGCTGATTTCGGTCGATACGTCGGTCGTGCACCTTGCCGGCGCACTCGGACGCCCGGTATGGACCCTGCTGCCGTTCACCCCCGATTGGCGCTGGCTCCTCAAGCGTGAGGACAGTCCGTGGTACCCGACCGCGAGACTATATCGGCAGGAGCGGCGAAACGACTGGAGTGGCGTCTTCGAGCGGCTGCGCGCCGACCTGCGGCGGCGGGCTATGCATCAAGTGTCGGCGTTGCCGGTCTCCGGATTACCGTGGCACGAGGAGACCGGCGCGATGCAGCGGATGCAAGTTTCGGATGGGTACAACACCAACGACATCGGGGCGATCTGACGTCACCCTGTGGCTCGTTCTCATGTGACCTAGATCATAGTCCGTGTTCGCCGGGCAGACTATGCTGGTACGTGAGCATTAGCTCGCTTTGCCGCGCCCCACGGGCGGTTCCTCCCTAGACTTGGCCGATCGCTTCGAACAAGCGAAGCGATCGGCTCGTTCGTCGCGCGTGGACCCTCAATATGGCGGCTGCCAAAGCTTTGAGGCTCGCCTCCGACCCCGACGACGCAAGGGATCACCAACAAATCCTGACGTGATTGCTGCGCGGTTTGCGCGTCGGAGAAATGCGTGATGAAGGCCGTGAAAGCATCGTTTCGTGTTGCGGTCACGGTGCTGACCCTGAGCCTGTCGCTCGGTGTGCCATCATACGCGGGACAGGATGAGGCCAGCAGCCTCGAACAGCAAATCAATCTGGAATAACGGGGCTGTCTTTCCCGCAGTTGGCACCCTTCCCCCAATCGTGTAACGCCACCGAAAAGCTTTATCGGGATAGGACGCTCGTGACTGCGGTGACCACGGAGGAAACGGGAGTTGGCACCCGCGCTCTGATCCTTGCGCTGATCGCGCTCGCCTGCGGTCACATGCTCTCGACCTTGCTGCGCACCATCCCGGCGGTCAGCATCGATCTGATGGCGGCGGATTTCGGCATCAGGCCGCAGGCGCTGGCCAGCCTCACCTCGGTCTATCATTTCGCCTTTGCCGCAGCCCAAATTCCGGTCGGCGCGGCCATGGACCGCTTTGGCGTGCGGCCGGTGTCGCTCAGCCTGCTCGGCGGGACCGTGGTCGGCGCCACGGCTTCCGGCTTTGCGACCGGGCCGGAAAGTTTCGCGTTCGGTCAATTGCTGCTGGGCGTCGCCACCTCCGGCATGCTGATGTGCCCGATGACGTTGGCTGCCAAACAACTCTCGACGGCGCGGTTCGGCCTGTGGTCGGGCGCGATCCTCTCGATCGGCAATATCGGCATGCTGCTATCATCGAGCCCGCTCGCCTTCGTGGTCGATCATTATGGCTGGCGCGCCGGGTTCTGGATCGCTGGGCTCGCGGGCATCCTGGTGGCGCTCGCCGTGTTCGTGCTTGTGCCGAACCAGCCGGCCGAGCACAAGGACGATTCCTCAGCCCTGTCGCAGATGATCGAGGTGCTGCGGCTCGGTCTGTCGCGTCCCCTGCGCGGGCTGATCGCGCTCGCACTGGTGTCGCTTGCGACCTCGCTGGTGCTGCGGGGACTGTGGGGCGGGCCGTGGCTGATGGAGATCAAGGGCTTGTCGCGAGTCGAGGCCGGCAACCAGCTCGGCGCCTTCACGATCGCGATGATCGCGGGGCCGCTTTGCATCGGCATGATCGATCGCAGGCTCGGCCGCCGCCGCGAGCTGGTTGCCAGCGCGCACCTCGTCGCCGCATTTCTGCTCGCGCTGATGGCGCTCGGCGCACCGCGCTTTGCGGTCTCTCTGCTGCTCGGCGTTCCCGTCATGCCGCCGCAATACGACCTCGTGCTGTTCGTGCTCATTGGCCTTGCGACCTCCGCACAACCGCTACTGTTCGGCATGTCCCGGCAGCTCGTCGACGCGCAAGTTGCGGGCAAGGCACTCGCCGCGGTCAACCTCGCCTTCTTCCTCGGCGCAGCCCTGATGCAGTCGACCACCGGCGCAGTGGCGGCGCTCGCGGGGCTGCCGGCGGTGCTGCTGTTCATGGCCGCAGCGCTTGCGGCGGGAACGCTGATTTTTCTGGCTTATACATCGCCAAGCTCGCCATCGCCGCGCATGAATCGATGAGAGAGCGCGCCGGGGCTTTCGCCCTGGCTGCCGACGTTCGGGGCGGGTTGAGGAAAGCTTGCGCACAACTTTCGGCACATTCTCGGCGAGACGAATTGTCGCGGGCGTTCGAAATTCGCTGCTGCCTGTGAATTCGCTCACAATGGCCCCTGCGGCAGCGAGCTAAAGTCGTCGACGGAAGTCGGCTTGCGAAATTTTCTGCGCAGGAGATTTCCATCAGGAAGCTGTTTGGACCGGAGCTATCGCGGGTGCCTTCGACGTAACCGTCGCAGCGGCTGCGCCTGCCTCCGTCAGACAGAAATGTTGGCTGCGCGCTCCAAGTGATAGCGAAGCCAACCGTGTTTCGATCACAGTTGATTTGAAGACTGCCCGCTAGCGAGGCGGCGGCGACGATGCGCGGGCCGGCCGATTTTGGAATCCGGAGATTGCGCCCATGAGCACGACCTACAATGCAACACGGTTGGACAGAAGGCTCGCTTCCGCCCGGCGCGTCGTCAGATTCCTGGAAAGACATTGGGAGGCGTTTCAAGAGCGGCGCAAGCGCGCGCGGCTGAGCGCCGCCTTGTCGAATCTCGCCGACCGGGAGCTGATGGACATCGGCATTTCGCGTGGCGAGATCGACTACGTCGCCTCGAACCCGAATATCGACCCGCGCGGTGCCCGATCGATTCCGCCAGCAATGCTCTGATATCTGCCTCCGACGCTTGAATTCCATCCGGCCGGGGAAGAGCCATCCAGGATATCGAGCTTCGCGCGAAGCCCATCTTGAAATGGATGATGGGCATCGCTTCCACCTTCGCCTCTCAGGCTTCGGCGGACAAGCCGCTTGACCCATCCTGCGAGCTGTCGCTTGATCCGGCTGGTGCGATCGGCGTACCCTGCAAAGAAAAATGCGGGATGGAAGCATGGCGCGCATCATAACGGCCGAGACCGGACTCTACCGGATCCCCCTCCCCGTCACCCTTTCCGACAGCACGCATGGCGAGATCAGGGCGTTCGAGCTCATCACCTGCCGCGTGCGCGATGCCGGTGGCGCGGAAGGAACGGGCTACACCTACACCGTCGGCCGCAATGGCGGCGCGATCGCCGATATCTTGAAACGTGAAATCCCCGAACTGATCGAAGGCTTTGAGGCCGACGACACCGAGGCGATCTGGCACCACGTCTGGTGGGGCCTGCATTATGGCGGACGCGGCGGCGCCGCGGTGCTCGCGCTTTCCGCGCTCGACATCGCGCTGTGGGACCTGAAGGCACGCCGCGCGAACCTGCCGCTGTTCCGCCTGCTCGGCGGTTTCGATGCCCGCGTGCCCTGCTATGCCGGCGGCATCGACCTTGATCTCCCGGTTGAGGCGCTTCTCAAGCAGACCGAGGCCAATCTCGCCAAGGGTTTTTGCGCCATCAAGATGAAGGTCGGTCGGCCCGATCTCAAATCCGACGTCGCGCGCGTCGCGGCGATGCGAGCACATCTCGGCGACGGTTTTCCGCTGATGGCGGATGCCAACATGAAATGGAGCGTCGAGGAGGCAATCCGCGCTGCCCGCGCACTGCAACCGTTCGATCTCACCTGGCTCGAGGAGCCGATCATCCCCGACGACGTCGCAGGCCATGCTCGTATCATCAGCTCCGGCGGCGTGCCGATCGCGGCGGGGGAAAATCTGCGCTCGCTATGGGAGTTCAAGAATTACATCGCCGCGGGCGCGGTGTCCTATCCCGAGCCCGACGTCACCAATTGCGGCGGCGTCACCGCGTTCATGAAGATCGCGCGGCTCGCTGAGGCCTTCAACTTGCCCGTCACCAGCCACGGTGCGCACGACATCACAGTGCACCTGCTCGCGGCCTGCCCGAACCGCTCCTATCTCGAGGCGCACGGTTTCGGGCTCGACCGCTATATCGAGCATCCGTTGGTGCTCGACCGCGGCATGGCGCTGGCGCCAATGCGTCCCGGTCACGGCATCAACTTCGACTGGCAAGGGCTGGCACAGCTTTCGCCTTGAGCGAAGCGCTTTGTTGCACGCGAGCCATTCCGGCATGCCGGATGTACGAGCCGGAGATTCGGCTATGGTGGCGGTGCCGGCACCATCCGAAAGACACCTGCCTTGACACCTGACCTTCACCAGAAACTGACCGCGTGGCGCCAGCATCTGCATGCTAATCCCGAGCTGTCCTTGCAGGAGAAGGCGACGTCGGCCTTCGTGCAGGACAAGCTAGCCGAGCTCGGCATTCCCTTCGAGGCCGGCATCGGCGGCCACGGCATCGTCGCGACGCTGACGCGCGGATCCGCGCAAGGCCGCGTCGGCTTGCGCGCCGACATGGATGCGCTGCCGATCACCGAGGAAACGGGGCTTGCCTACGCCTCGCATCATCAAGGTGTCATGCATGCCTGCGGCCATGACGGCCACACAGCATCGCTGCTCGGCGCGGCCGCGCTGCTCGCAGCAGATCGGAGCTGGAGCGGCACGATCGATTTCATCTTCCAGCCGGCCGAGGAAGGTTTTGGTGGCTCGCGCGCGATGGTCGCGGACGGCCTGTTCGAGCGTTTTCCGATGACGCGGATTTTCGGCTTTCACAACTGGCCGGGGCTGGACGCCGGCACCATCGCGGTCCACGACGGCGTCGTCATGGCGTCCGGCGGGCGCGTCACGCTCACGATCGAGGGACACGCCGGTCACGCCGGCATGCCACATCTGACGCGCGATCCGGTCGTCGCCGCCGGCCACCTGATCGTGGCGCTGCAATCGATCGTGGCGCGCAATGTCGATCCACTCGACACCGCCGTGCTGTCGCTGTGCGCGATCGAGGGCGGCACGGCGGCGAACCAGATCGCCGGGCGCGTGGTGATCCGCGGCACGCTGCGCAATCATCGCGGCGCGGTACGCGATACCATCGTCGAAGCCATCGAGCGGACCTGCGCCGGCATTGCGACGAGCTTTGGCGTCAAGGTCACGCCCGACATCACCTTCGGCGTCGGCACGGTCGTCAACACGCCGGCGGAGGCGAGCCTTGCGCGCATCGCCGCGGAGAAGGTGCAGGCACCGCAGCGCCGCGACCTCGCCCCGAGCATGGCCGGCGAGGATTTCGCCTTCTATCTCCAGCATTGCCCCGGCGCCTTCGTCTGGATCGGCAACGGGCCCTTGCGCGACGGCGCCGAGCTTCACAGCCCGCGTTACGATTTCAACGACGCGATCCTGCCGGTGGCATCAAGCTGGATGGCCGAGGTCGCCAAGATAGCGCTATCCGCGAATTAGCCGTCGACGGCTGGCCACACCGCTAAAGCGTGATGGCATTAAGTTCGATAGCCTGAATTTTTGAGGTAGTTGGCGCATTCCTCGGGGGTGAAGGCATCGA